>JBHIDS010000285.1:0-1552 GCA_046760205.1 Candidatus Methanofastidiosia archaeon | reverse complement strand
TTGTTTTTAAAACCTTTGCATCCCAAGTTGTATGAAAACATTCTATGAAAATTTTCGAGATGAATGTGATTATACAACAATTCCAAAACTGCTGAAAATCTTGATTTTTGGCTGAATCGACAAACAGAAAAATCTACGAAAATTGCCTATAAATTCCTGGATTTCTGTGGATTTCCAATTTTTGTGGATTCATCAAGAATTTCTGGCTATGCTGAAAATCGTTAGATTTTCGAGGAAATGGAAGAGGAAGAGTGGAAAAATAAATATGGATATGGAAAACGCTGGGCTGCAGAGAGCTACTTCTCAGCAGTTAAGAGAATTTTCAGAGAAAACTTGAGGGCTAGGAGTTTTGAAGGGATATCCAGGAGGTGATAGCAAAGGCTCTGTGAAAATGTAATGATTTGGGATTTTCTCAAAATGTGAATTCTGAATATGAGGGAAAGTTGGTTTTTGATGATGAAGTAGGTTGGCAATGTGGTGAATTATTCAGCCATGCATTGAAAACAAAAAATTTATATAGCTTTTAATTAATAATATTTGTGATAAAATGAAATGGCAAATAAATGATATGGAACTTCATAAAGTTGGATCATTCATCTCTTTAAGCAACATAAAAACCAAAAAGGGGAAAGCTTTTTTAAGGAATAAGTAAAGAGAGATAATAAGAATTAAAAAAGAAATTTAAATAGACAAAAAGCTAAGTTCGTATGGGAGGATAGCAAATGAAAATGATAGAAGTAAATAATCTTGGGTTTACTTATCCAGGCGCAAAGGAAAGAACGATCAAAGATGTTAGTTTTTCAATAGAAAGGGGAGAAATATTCGGTTTTCTTGGTCCAAGCGGTGCAGGTAAAACCACAACACAAAAAATTTTAATCGGGTTATTTAAAAGATATGGAGGAGAGGTTTCAATACTTGATAGAAACCTTAAAGATTGGAAAACAGATTTGTACGAAAAAATCGGTGTATCATTTGAGCTCCCCAATCATTACGGAAAGCTTACCGCAATTGAAAATTTAAATTTCTTCCGTTCACTTTATTCTAGGACTACGGAGAGCTCAGAAAAACTGCTTGAAATGGTTGGACTTCAAAAGGATGCAGATACAAGGGTAATGCATTATTCAAAGGGCATGAAGATGAGGCTAAATTTTGTGAAGTCTCTTATCAACAGATCTGAGATTTTGTTTCTCGATGAACCTACTATGGGTATGGACCCTGCAAATGCAAGAATGATAAAAGACATAATCCTTGAAAAAAAATCTGAAGGAAAGACCATATTTCTCACAACTCATGACATGACGGTTGTGGGTGAACTATGCGATAAGGTTGCCTTCATAGTTGATGGGAGGATAGTATTGATTGATTCACCCAAAGAATTGAAGATAAAGAGAGGCAGGCGGATGGTGAGAGTCGAGTATCTCATGGATTATCGTATTAAAGCTGCAGAATTTCCCCTGGATAACCTCGGAGAAAACCTTGAGTTTCTCAAGCTCATAAGAAATAGAAAGATTGCAACAATCCATACCATGGAAGCCACGCTGGAAGATGTTTT
>JBHIDS010000284.1:0-1588 GCA_046760205.1 Candidatus Methanofastidiosia archaeon | reverse complement strand
AGTGCCCGGCGGGCTCATAACCCGCAGGTCTGTGGTTCAAATCCACACCCCGCTACTATCAAAAAGAAAAGTTTTTGTTCTCCTAACTCAAGGTAAATTGATGAAAATCTTTCTTTAAAAATGATTTATTCCTCAAGGCAAAATCCTCGGTCCAAAAACCTTCTTCCATAAAACAAATCCAATTCCACTCCCAGCAAGAGCGGCTAGTTTGTCCTACCAAGATGTAGAGCAGGGTGAAACCAAGAATGAAGGTAAAGTAGTATATATAGAGCCTTTGGGAAGATTTAAGACCTTCTCCAAAAAGCCCTCATCGTTTGAAGTTTTTCCAGAGATGATCTTTGGCAACATCAAAAGATTGAATAAAATCACAGCGATAAAAGAATAGATACTATGAAAATGAAAATTTCAGGTTTCATGGTTGAAATTAAAACTAAGATATATATCCTTTACTTTGGGTTGAGGGGTGAAACCCCCACAACCACAACCTTGTGTTCATGAATGTAATCTACAATTTGTCTGAAAGCAAGGATGCAAAGAGCTTGCTCAAGATTGATCCAGATTTCTCTGTTTAAGATTGCTTGAAAAACAGTATATCAAAATGGTTTGGAGGGTCAAAGAAAGAAGAGAAACTGCCCAGTACTCTGTGAGTGAGGAAGTAGGAAAAAGATCTTCTGAAGAGGTGAAAGATGACAAAACAAAATTCTTCCAAAGACTTTCAAGGCTTTATGAGGAGATGGTAAAGTGAACAAAATTTTCTTTTAGCCATAGGAAAACTATTTAAAACTAATCTATAAAAGATACCATGAATTTTGGCATTGTAAAAGAAAACAAAAGACCTTACGAAATAAGAGAGTATAAGAGGTTTGATGAGAAATACACAATCTTCAGCAGATGGGTGTGGGATAAAGATATCATTGGTTTTAAAGAAATGAAAGAAAGAAGGGAAGTGAGAAACATAAAAAGAAAGATGAGGGGTTATTCTTTGAAAGATTATGCGCTGCAGCATGCTTCATGGACAGTGGAAGATTGGTTGAAGGGAAATACATGGTATATTGAAAGCCCTTATTCTGTGGATTTTCAGAAAGAACATCTCAACCTCTCAAAATTCTCGAACTTTAGAGCTGAAAACGCAAAAGAAATGTCAAAAATCATAAAAAGGGTGGCAAAGTTTTTTGGTGCAGATTTAGTTGGGATAGCTGAGATTGATAAAAGATGGATTTACTCTCATTACTATGAAAGAAGAACAGGAAATTACAAGCACAAAGCTATAAAACTTCCAAAAGAATACAAGTATGGAATAGTAATGGCTGTTGAGATGGATTTAGAATCCATAAAAACCTCTCCCTCTTGCATTGCATCGAGTGCCACAGGCTTGGGATACTCAAAGATGAGCTTTTTGGCTATAATGTTGGCTGAATTCATACGCTATCTGGGTTATAAAGCTATTCCCCATGGAAACGACCTTTCACTGAGCATTCCCTTTGCCATAGATGCTGGCTTGGGACAGCTTGGAAGAAATGGCTTGCTCATAACGAAAGAGTATGGACCAAATGTCAGAATTTCAAAGGTTTTTACAGATTTGCCCTTA
>JBHIDS010000283.1:0-1593 GCA_046760205.1 Candidatus Methanofastidiosia archaeon | reverse complement strand
GAGAGGTTTCAAGTTGGATTTGACAAAACATTATTGAACAGAACCCTTTGGGGAAAAACTTAAATACTTACATATCTTAAAAAAATCATGAAATGTAGGAATTGCGGAAAGGAGATTTCAGAGGAGTTCAGATACTGTCCTTTCTGTGGTTTCAACAAGAGAGTTGAAGAACTCTCATTTTCTGATGAGATGCTGAGAGACTTTGAGAAGAGGATGATGCACATTGGAAGAATGCTTGGAATGAGAATCTCTGCCAGAGAGAAGGGAAAAAACCTCATAGTTTCTGTGGAGTTTCAAGGCAGAAAGATGGCTTTCAAGGTCGAGCCCCTTGAGATTGAGAGGAAAGGATACCAGCTAAAGCCAACACAAGTTGTAAGGGACTTCAAGAAGACCATAGAACCTGAGGGAGAAATAAGCTACTTCGGCAACAAGATTTACCTCAAGATTAACCTGCCCCCAATTCCGGAAAGGGATATAGATATTACAAAGCTTGAGGACTCTGTTGAGGTTAGAGCTTACAAAAACAAAACCAGATACTTCAAGTTATTTCAAGTACCTGAAAACTATAGGATAATGGGTAAGGAGTTTACTGAGAAAGGTCTCATCGTGACTTTGGAGAAAGGGGTTTAAAGGATGTTAGACCTCGTATTTTCCAGAAGAGAATTTTTGAAATTCACCCTATCCTCATTTTTGGCTTCTCTTGGGGGTTTTGCAGGCTGTCTTTCCCAGGAGAGAGAAGAAGAATCAAAACCTATAGAAGATGAAGTGAAGGAGAAGAGAAACCTATTTGAGAGAGATGGAAAGGCTCTTTTAAGCAAACTCTCTTCCTCTGAATCCCTTAAAGAATCGATACGTAAGGCTGTGGATATGATAGGAGGATTTGAAAAGCTTGTAAAAAAAGGTGATAGCATACTCTTAAAACCCAACTTCAACAGTGCAGATCCTCCCCCAGCCTCAAGTGATCCTGAGTTTGTAAAGGCAGTCGTAGAGCTTCTATTTGAGGCAGGGGCATCTGAAGTTGTGATTGGGGAGAGTTCAGGACCTGGACCTTCTACCAGAGAGGTCTTTGGAATAACAGGAATGTATGAGGTTTCAAAAAAGGCAGGAGCTGAAATAGTTTTCTTTGACGAGGAGGAATGGGTGGATGTTGAGATCGGAGGAGAATACCTTAAAAGGATAGGAATTACAAAGGAGTTTTTCTCTTTTGATAAAATAGTATACACCTGCTGTTTGAAGACTCACTTTCTCGCAGACTTTACCATGAGCTTAAAGCTTCTCGTTGGATTCACAAGACCTTCTGATAGGAGAATGCTACACTTGAGAAAACTTAAGGAGAAGATTGTGGATTTAAATACCCTGATTCATCCAGACTTGATCCTCCTGGATGCAAGGAAGTGTTTCATCACTGGAGGACCTGCAAAAGGGGAAATTCGACATCCCAACCTCATTCTGGCTTGTGGTGACAGGATCGCTTTGGACGTTGAGGGTGTAAAGATAATCAAGAATTTTTCTGGTTCAAACCTTAAAAAAGACCCATGGGAGTACACACAAATAAAAAGAGCATCAGAACTAGACCTGGGAGTTTCTTCTGAG
>JBHIDS010000282.1:0-1606 GCA_046760205.1 Candidatus Methanofastidiosia archaeon | reverse complement strand
ACTCTGAAAAGGATAGAGAGAGGATCAAAGAAAGGCTTAAGGGATTGGGTTATGTCGAATAACCATTTAAACTTTCATATCTTTTGTAAAAAAAGATGCCAATTGCCAAAACAGTTTGCATTAAAAGCCATGCAAAACCTATTCCCTCAAGACCGATTTTTAAGAGTATCAAACTCAATCCCAAAGTCCCAAAGGCTGTGATACCATTTATTGAAATAACCTTACCCATCTCTCCTCTAACGTTTTTGCAAGTGGCATAGATCACATTATAGGTGAAGAGAGGAGAGGAAAAAGCAAGGATTCTCAAGAGGTTTAAGCTCCTTAAAGAGTAACTCTCGCCAAAGAGTTTAAGCACATATCCCCCCCATATCACGAGAAATCCTCCGATTATCAGCAAGAGCAGATAGGAAAACTTCAGAGATTCATCAGCCTTCTTTTCAAGATCCTCCTCATGGGAACCCTCTGCAAGCAATGAGCTTGAGATGGAGAGAGGAATCATGAAGAGCAAACCTGAAACCATCCATGGGATGTAGAAGTATGCAGTAAGCTCTGGAGATTTTAGGTTGGTTATGAGCAATGGGAGTACTAAGCCTGGAGAAATTCTGCAAATATTTGCAATGTAGTTTGAAAGAGAAAAGAGTAGGAGAGGTTTTAGAGATTTGAGTTGAATTTCAGGTTCAAATTTGAAATACTTTTTTGGAAGGACAAAGAGAATTAAGGGAATTAAGATTATCAGAGCTGCCAATCCTCTTGATAAAAAGATGCCCATTCCCCCAAGAGCGATGAAAAAAACTGAAAGGATGATTTTCATGATTCCTACAAAAGAATTTCTAAAAAAAACATACTTTGCATTTCTCTGAGAGATGAAGATTCCATCTGTGAGAATGGAGAGCTCTACAGCCAAAACCAAGAGAATGAATATAACAGAAAAAGAAAGCGTTTCTCTTAGAAAAAAAAGTTTTGGAGATAAAATCTCAAGGTTCAAGATGAAGATTGAGGATAGAATAAGAGAAACCAAACTCGATGAGGTGAAGCAGGAGTTAACAATGTCTTTCCTATCCCTTGATCTTGGGAGAAATCTTATGAAGGCTATGTTGAATCCTAGAGTTGACAGATTTGCAAGAAGAAGAGCGGCAGAGATTAGCGTTGAGGCAAGCCCCACACTTATGGGAGAGTAGAATCTTGCACAGATGGACCAGAATAAAAATCCAGTCCCAAGGTTAGAAACGTTGGTGAAAATCAAATATGTGGCATTTTCGTACAGAGGATTGAAGAACTTTAATCTCAATTTTTTCACAGAGCTTGAGGCTTTTCAATCCTTTTAAAGATTTTCTTTTAAACCGGATTTGGAACTAAATTCTAATCACCTCCTTCACAATCAATAAAGCATTGTACAGTATGATTTTGCACCAAAACTCAATCGTTATAGTCCATGGAGTCTTGCACTTGACAATATCCCCCAATTTACACTTTCCTCAAAACCAGAGGTTTTTGGGATTCCGAAAATGTGGAAGTATTTTCGACTTTTTGGTTGGAATTGTGCATTACAACATCATAACCGAAAACCTTATATGTTATTACAACCATTATTTATAATATATAGAAA
>JBHIDS010000281.1:0-1618 GCA_046760205.1 Candidatus Methanofastidiosia archaeon | reverse complement strand
AAATGATGCATAGCCTCAATCAAGTTCTCAGGATTTTTTCTTGAAAGATAGTACTCTGCTGCCTTTTTATGATAATTAAGTGAGTCTTTTCCCAAATTCTCATAAAAATGATCTCTTAACAAATCATGGATGATGTATTCACCTCTTGAAGTTTGAAGAAGATGTTTCTTTTCATTCACCAGAATGTTGAGGACAACCCTTACTGGCTCTTCGCCTTCATAGACATAATCGTAAGCTTCAAAACCTTCATTTCTTCTAAAAGCTGATGCCCAATTCAAGATCAATTTTTCCCACTTTGAAAGATTCTTTATTACTTCTCTGTGAACAAAGTCAAATGATCCCTCTTCAACTTTTGATGCAAGATCTTCAAAATCTGAGGCAGGGGTATAAATCTTTGAGAAGCCATCAATGAGGTATGGAATTCCCTTTGTCAATGAGTATATTCTTTCAATTCGTTTCTCAGAAAATTTTTGGTTTCTGTTTTTGAGAAATTCTTTGATTTCAGCTTTACTGAATCCTTTTTCCAAAGCTACTTCGGAAGTTTTCATGAACTGAAGCCTTGAGATTTTCTCTCTTGAACAGAGGATGAGAGAACATTCAAGTAAATCAAAGAGCTTCCAGATTTCTCTCTCCTCCTTTTCATCCAAAACATGATAGTTGTCAAAAAATAAAATTGTGTTTTTATCTAAGGTATCTCTAAGAATACTCTCAACTATCCTCCAGTCTCTGGTTTTTGTCTCGTTGAAATACTTTAAAAGAGTTGTATCATTGTAATATGTTTCGAGAAATCCTGCAATAGTGTTCAACACCACATTCAAATCTGTGCTATCTCTTGAAAAATCCCACCAAAATCTCTTGTAATCCTTCAACTGATGATAGAAATGGGAAAGGAAGTAGGACTTTCCAATACCTGCCAAGCCAACTACAGAGACGATGTTATATTCATTTAGAGAGTCCAATAACATTTTCAAATAACCTTCTCTTCCAACAAAATCTCTTGTTTCAACAGGGGTCTTTAGAATGTATCTTACTTTTTTCTCAGATACTCTTTGCCCAAGTTTTTGCAGATCAATGGGAAGCTTTTTTCTCTCTATCTCTCCCAAAAGGTGAATGAAGGCTGTGTGAATTTCTATATTGAATTTCTCTTTTATGAGATTTACAGCATCTATCAAGAACATTCTCTTTGTTTTTCCTTCATCAATGACGTCAATTCTTCTTGGCAACTCCTCTATCAAAAATTCTGAGACTGCTTCCTTGCCTTTCTCTGTGAGTCTTACCTCTTTTGAGAGCATTGCCCTTGGAGGAATGGAAATCTTTTCATCGTGAACAATTTCAAAATTCCTGACTAATCTTTTCTTATCCTTAGAGATAGTTATATAGCCCCTCCCCTCAAGATTTCTAATCTTTCTGTAAAAAGTAGATTTTGGAATATCATAAAGAATGTATCTCAAGCCACTTAGAGATTGATGAAGATGAATATGGTTCTTATCAAGAGCCTCCTTTCCTTCTATTCCAAAACCATAATTAGCTTTCAGTATCCTCTTTAAAGATTCATCCAATACCATCTCATCGCTCATTCTATATAAAGATGCTTATAATTCTATCGTCTTGAGTCTCA
>JBHIDS010000280.1:0-1636 GCA_046760205.1 Candidatus Methanofastidiosia archaeon | reverse complement strand
CATATCAAAACTTCTTTTTTCTGGAAGAGAAATAGTCAGATATTTATTGGGAACCTTCTCCTCTCCAAGGCACCCAACCATCACAACCAAAGTAAATAGAGCTAAAAGCTTTTTCATAAAAATCCTAGATTTTTAGAGTTATTTAAGCCTTTTTGAATAGAAGCTTTGGTATTATTCTCAAGAAAAGTTGGAAAGAAAAAATTCTAAATAAATCAATGAAATTTCTAAAATTTTGGTTTGAATATCAAAACCTTTATAAAGGATGAGGTTATTTTTCACTTTAGAGATGCTATAATGGATACTGTCAAGATTCAAAACGTTGTAACTTCTGCAACTCTCCATGCAAAAATCGATCTTGAGAGGATTGCCACTGCAGTAGAGGACATTGAGTACGAACCAGAGCAGTTTCCAGGCTTGGTTTTGAGATTAGAGGATCCCAAGACTGCCACTTTAGTTTTCGGTTCAGGAAAGCTGGTTTGCACTGGAGCAAAGTCTCCAGAAGAATCCAGAAGAGCAATCTTCAAGATAATCGATTTGCTGAAGGGTGAGGGAACTCCTATCAAAGGAGAACCTGAGATAACGGTTCAAAACATAGTGGCTTCTGCAGATTTGGGTGCAGAACTCAATTTGGATGCCGTAGTCTTTGGGCTTCCAAACTGTGAGTACGAACCTGAGCAGTTTCCAGGCTTGATCTACAGGCTGAAAAGGCCCAAGGTTGTGCTACTTCTCTTTGGTTCTGGCAAGGTGGTTTGTACTGGGGCAAAGACCAGACAAGATGTGGAGGATGCCGTTGTTGAGGTCAAAAAGGCTTTAAGAAAGATTGGGATAAAGGTTTAGATCAAACCAAAAAGCTTTATACACTCTAATGAACTTCAAACATGAAAACAGGAAAATTAGATCCAAAAAAACTCCCTGCTTTAGTTTTCAAGTATCTTGGTACTAAAACTGATTCTGTAATCGTGGGACCTTCTGTTGGAGAGGATGCAGCAGTTCTAGATTTTGGAGATAAAAAGCTCATAGTTTCATCAGATCCCATCACTGGTGCAGCTCAAGAGATAGGATTTTATGCCATAAACATAAACGCCAACGATGTTTCGGTTATGGGAGCAATCCCCAAGTACTTTCTCCCAGTCATCCTGCTTTCGGAAAATTCTTCAGAGAAAGCTTTAGAGAAAATCATGAGAGATATGGATTTTGAGGCAAAAGGGCTTGGAATCTCCATAGTTGGAGGACACACCGAGGTAACTCCAGAGCTTGAAAACATCGTAATCGTGGGCACCATGCTTGGAATAACAGATAGGATTATAACCTCCTCAGGTGCTGAAGTTGGGAATAGAATCATTTTAACCAAAGGTGCTGGCATCGAGGGAACCTCAATTCTTGCCAGGGATAAGTATAATGTTTTAAAGGATGTAATCGATGAGGAAACTCTTGAGGATGCAAAGGATTTTTTAAAAAGGCTTTCTGTTGTAAAAGAAGCTTTAATCTCAAAAAGGTTTGCAACTGCAATGCACGATGCCACAGAGGGTGGGGTACAGGGAGGGCTTCACGAGCTCTGTGATGCCTCTCATGCTGGCTTTAGAGTAGATGTTTCAAAGATAAAAGTTCGAAGGGAAACGAAAAAGATATGTGAGTT
>JBHIDS010000279.1:0-1649 GCA_046760205.1 Candidatus Methanofastidiosia archaeon | reverse complement strand
GGTCATAGTCAAGAGGATGCTGCACACTTTTTGGACCAGTGAAGACAGTCTTTGAAGCAGCAAGGTGATCGAGAATAAAGGTTGGAAATATACAGAATGCTTCGGGAGTAGTGTACCCGAGGCTTTTTAGTTTCTGGTAAGGAGTGAGATCTCCGATACCCATATGGCGTCTGATAAGGTTGTAAACCTTCTGCCACCAAGCTCCTCTTTTGACCCACTGATTTTCATTATGAATACTGAGCAGGTAAAGAATGTAGAACTCGTAGTCATCAGTCTCATGAGACCTCTCAACAAAGTTATTGTCTTCAGGATGACCTTTCCTGATTACTTGAGGAAAAATACCCAAAGGATGAAAGAAGTTCTGGAGAGCTCGTTCAAATGCTTTCCTTTGGATAGCCTGCCATTCTAACCCACCATCAATCCGAACATTGATCTTGTTGGTAAAGCCAAAACTTCTGAGCCACCAGACTACGAGTGAGACAAACACCTGACCACAGGCCCAGTCTCTCGAGTAAGACCAGGCTAAGAATCTAATCTTGGTGACGACATCCTCGAATGTCCATTGCCAACGGGGTAAGGGTTTCCTTATGAAATGATTATACACTTCTTGGGGTAGGGTATCTTTATCTGCAATCTCTTTGGTGTCTAACTGACATTCTTCAAAAGGAAGGAGGTTCTCCCAGGCATACCAGCTTTGGGGTTGTCTCCGGACTCTCTTTTTCTTTCTGGCTAGCTTCCTTCGTTTGAGAATTGCACCAATAGTGCTTTCTGGAATCAACCTTTTATCGAGTTCCAAGATGTACCAACGAAGTCTCCTTTTGCCAAACCCAGTCTCCTTTCTTCTTTTTCCAATGATTCCTTCAAGTTCTTCTGAAGATTTACTTGGTATATGATGGGGTGCGTGGGAAACATCAGCAAGGTTTTCCTTCTCCCGTTTTTTCAAAGCCAGATAGACTGTTCTTCGATTGCACTGCATAGCTTGAGCGGTGGCTTTCACATTCTCTCCGAGATAATCATGGGTCTCTAAAAGAACCTTTCTGGCGAATTCTGCTCCGGTTTCCCTTTTGAGTGTAACGTAAGATTGTGATATTATCGTCATAGCAAGAGGCAAGAGAATGAAGGATAGGTAATAGACGACCTTTGTCCTTTATTCTCCAATACCTCTTGCTTTTTTTCCACTCCTGCCAGAGAGCTTTTACCTTCTGAAATGCCTCAGCTCTATTTAGATAAAAGTGTGCACTATCATTGTAGCCAAGAGAACAAAAATATTGACATAATTATTTAAATATGCAATAGTATAAAATCTTGATTTAGGGTTTTTGAGTTGAAGGCTCTCCTAAATCAAGAGGGTTGCTCTTTACATAAACCAAGTAAGAAGGGGGTTCTGCCAATGACTGCCTTAGTGGTAATGTTCCCAGATTTCCGAGGCGAAGGTTTGTTTGGAAACTTTGGAGAGAGTTTGATTCAATTAGAGAATTTGCCGAAAGAAACAGTTTTTGTCCCAATTTTAAATGGAGACGCCCAGAGCAGCCTTTTGTTAAAGGCAAATCGGGCCAGAGAAAAAGGATTTAAACCAGTTATCTCATTAGCAAAGGGGGCTTCTGCTGCTATTATAGCTGGCTACCAGATGGTTGCAACCAAGTATCCCG
>JBHIDS010000278.1:0-1693 GCA_046760205.1 Candidatus Methanofastidiosia archaeon | reverse complement strand
AAATCAAGAAAATTGTTAGTCTGCAAGGTCACATCAAAAAACTAAATAGATACTATTTTTTTTATTTTAATTTGATATTCATACCTAAGAGATTTTTCAGTGGATAGATTTTTAACCTGAAATTCAACTTAATCCATGAAAATTAAAAGGGTTTGCATGCTTAGCGTTCACGGTTATCTTCAGGCGAAACCCCTACTTGGACAGACAGATACTGGAGGACAGATCGTCTATGTCTTGGAGCTTTCAAAGCATTTGGGGAAGTTAGGTTTAAATGTGGATGTCTACACTAGAAAATTTGAGGATTATCCAACATTTGAGAGGGTTTCACGTGATGTTAGAATCGTGAGAATTCCCTGCGGAGAGCAGGAGTTCATTCCAAAGGAGATGCTGTTTGAGCACTTGGATGAATTTGTATCAAACACCTTAAAATTCTTTGAGAGGCGTAACTTAAACTATGATGTCATTCACTCTCACTATTGGGACTCAGGTTATGTGGCTTTGAAACTCTCAGAAAAGTTAGGTATGAAGTTCTACCACACCTCCCACTCTCTTGGGGCTTTGAAGAGGAAAAGGCTTGGAGCTTTGGGAGGCGGGAGATACAGGTTTGAATTGAGAATCTCAAGGGAGAGGGAAATCTTTGAAAAGGCAAAGTTCATAATTGTAAGCACCCCTCAAGAAGCCAACGACTATGAAAATTATTACAGAATTTCCAAAAGTAAGGTGAAGGTTATTCCTCCAGGAGTAGACACTGAAAGATTCAATCCCTCTGGTTTTGAGAATTCAAAGCTTCCAAAAAATGCAATCTTCTCTCTTTCAAGAATAGATCCTAGAAAGGGATTGGAATTTCTAATAAAAGCCTTTTTTGAGGTTTCAAAGAGAATAGATTCTCACCTGATAATTGGTGGAGGCTCTAAGAATCCAGGAGATATTGAAACCTCAGAGTTAGAGAGGCTGAAAAACCTGGTAGAAAAATTTGGGTTGGAGGAAAAAGTTGAATTCACAGGTTACATCCCAGATAAGCTTGTTCCAGCCTACTACAGAGGATCTAGAATATTCGTAGTTCCCTCGCCATACGAGCCCTTTGGATTAACCATTTTAGAGGCAATGTCCTCAAAAACTCCCGTAGTTGTAACCAAGTTTGGAGGTTCAAGGTTTATAGTTAACGATGGAAAAGATGGATTCTTGGTTGATCCACAAAACACGAAAGAGTTTTCAAAAGTTATCTTACAGTTACTTGAGGATGATCATTTACACGAAAAAGTATCTGAGAAAGCTTTTGAAAAGGTTAGAAAGAAGTACCAATGGTCTGCTGTTGCAAAAAGACATTTAGAACTCTATGAGCAAAACCTTTAAAACTCTCAAAGTGAAGAGCTTATATGACTTTTGAAAAGCCCTACACTGAGAAGTACCGCCCCCAAAGCTTATCTGAAATAATAGGAAGGGACTCCATTGTTGTAAGGCTCAAATCCTATGTTGAGAGGAAGAACATGCCTCACTTACTCTTTGCAGGACCTGCGGGAGTTGGAAAGACTAGCTCAGCCTTGTGCCTTGCCAGAGAGTTCTTTGGAGAAACCTGGAGACAGAACTTCCAAGAAACCAATGCCTCTGATGAGAGGGGAATAAATGTGGTGAGACAGAAGATAAAGGACTTTGCAAGAACAAGACCAATGGGTGGGGAGTTCAAGATCATATT
>JBHIDS010000277.1:0-1745 GCA_046760205.1 Candidatus Methanofastidiosia archaeon | reverse complement strand
CTTCTAACATGGCAAAGCTCATCTGGGTCTCAGAGCTCTTTTCAATGGCAGTTTGTCCCCAAAAGCACAGATTGAGGTACGTTTTGAAGTTGAAGGTTCCTCCAACAGAACAAATGGTGCTGGGTGCAATCTCACACTCAACAAGGGAGATGCTCTTTAGAAGAGAGAGGGATGTTTTGAAGAAAGTGAAGAAGAAATTCGAAGTCTCCGAGATAGAATCAGAGTACGAGAAGCTTAGAGATGAGATATGCGCCTATGCCATCGCTCAAAACGCCAAGGATTTAGATGAACTTCAAATGGATGAAGGAGAGGTTTTAAACTTCATCAAACAAGATATGAGACTTGAGTTTGTATCGAGAGCTGTGAGAGTGATGAGGGTTTTGCAAACTCTAAACCTGGAGGGCTCTGAGCTTGCAGACTTCCTCTCTCCCCCATGGAAGTACGTAGAGTACAAGATAATCTCAAAGAAATTAAAGCTTGCAGGAGTGATTGACAGAATAGAAAGACACGCAAATAAGTACTATCCAATAGAGTTGAAGACTGGAAAGCCTCCAGTTGAGGATGTGAGATTTCCACACAAGATACAGATAGGGTGCTATGCCCTCATCATGGAGGATCACTTCAAGGTTCCGGTTAACTTTGGGTTCATAGAGTACACTCAGCTTGCAGAGAGAAGGCCTGTTCTCACAAATGATGAGCTTAAAGATAAGGTTTTGGAACTCAGGGATGCAATCCTTTCTGGAAAAAAGTTCAAGGTCTCAAAGAGCAAGAGATGTGAATCCTGTGAGTTCAAAGAGGTTTGTGAGGTTTATGGAGTAAAGTAATTCTATAGATTCATAGAAATTCAAAGTCTGAGATTCTTTAAATGATTTGATTCTATCTTTATACAAAAACTTTAAAAATATAAGTTCTAGATGGTGTCAGATATGAATGAGTTAGCTGAAAATTGACGCAAGAAGGAGTATGTTATCATGGTTGAACCGAAATACAAAATAGTTAATATAACCGATGAGAATGTGGATGAGTATGATTTGTTTTGTTTAAAATCGAGGTTTAAAGAAGAGGGTTATGTGAATAAGGTTAAATGGTTTAGGAAAAGGTTTAAGGAAGGATTGCGTATTAAACTTCTTCACGTTTATGAAGGTGAAAAAAGAGGTTTTAAATCCAGAGGTTTTATTGAATATGTCCCTTCAGAGTATACGTGGCGGGGAATCGAAGCGAAAGGTTGGATGGTTATACATTGCATCTGGGTTGTAGGAAAAAATAAGAAACAGGGATATGGCTCAAAATTATTAGAAGAATGTTTTAAAGATGCCAAAGGCATGAATGGGGTTGCTGTGGTAATATCAAGAAAAAATTGGCTGCCAAATGAAAGTCTTTTCATGAAACATGGATTTGAGAAGGCAGATGAAATTTCTCCTCTTCAATTATATGTAAAAAAATTTTCCGATAATATAGCTTTTCCAAGATTTTTACCAATTTTCAAAAAGAAACTCAATAATCATGGAAAGGGGCTAACCATTTTAGAATCACATCAATGTCCTTACGCATATAATTCAGTTAAAATCATAAAAGAAATGGCAGAATCAGCTAAGATACCAATAAAGATTAAACACATTTCAAGTTGTCTAGATGCACAAAATGGCTTTCATCCTTATGGTACTTTTTGTGTATTACTAAATGGTAAGGTTATCTCATACTATCCAGGAAACTTAAGAGAAGTTAAGAAGGCTCTGAGGGCATGG
>JBHIDS010000276.1:0-1757 GCA_046760205.1 Candidatus Methanofastidiosia archaeon | reverse complement strand
CTTATTTTAATTAAGGAAAGAAGACTGATGGATAGTTTGGTTTTGTTAAGAAGTTTTTGTGAAATGGGAATTAATATAGGATATATCTTTTTAGACAAAATAGACAAGAGCGAAAAAGAAATTAGAGTATTGAAATATATGTTGGAGGGGAATAGAGCTCAACTAAAAATTATGGTTCATCGCAATAATGAGTACCTGGAGAGATGAAGATTATAGATTTTGAGTTTAAAATACTCCACATCTCTATATCCGTAAGCCTTTCTTTTAACGACCTTAATTTTGTTATTAATCCCTTCAACTATTGCCGTTGAGATGGGATAGAGAAAGTAATTCAGGATGCCTTCTGCATGGTGCAACAAACGAGTAGCAAACTTCATAAGCTTTCGAATCCCAGAGTTCAGGGCTTTTCTAATCCAATCGTAGAAAAACCTCTCGGCTTCTTCTCTGGATTCGAACCGCCAGAGTCTCCGCAGTTCTTCCTTAAGGACATAAGCTATGAAGAGATTGCGATTGATATGGAGAAGCTTTTGGAGTTTCTCTTTAGCCGGGATGGAAAGTTTCTCTTGTCCTCGAAGAAGCAAGAATCGAGTCCCCTTGATGATTTTCTTCATTGGGCCCTTAAGTCTCATGTATTCCTGGGTACGCAGAGCATCCAGCATCCTGGAGTAATCGGCTAGAATATGGAAAACATCATAAACAAGCGCTACTTGAGGAAACCGGGTTCTTATGGCCTTCACATAGGGCCGCCACATATCAAGACTCACCGCTTTAAGCGGCACTTTAAGTCTCTGGAGTTTCTTGAAAAAAGGAGCAAGACTCCTCTCGCCTCGTCCTTCTCCTACATAAACCACACGGCCCGTAACCAGATCCACCACTGTTGTCAGATATCGATGTCTTTTCTTCAAGCTGACCTCATCTATTCCCAGATACCGCAGTCTCTTCAGATCAGAAGAAGAGGGAAGATTCTTCCTCAACCTCCGCCGGTCAATGGCTTTGACTGTGGCCCAATGAAGCCCGGTGTGCTGGGAAACATCAAAAATAGTCATCAGCAAGCACAAATCCCTCACATATCGTCCCAGAGCCCTCGTGTAATGCCTCTTCCTCTCGGCTATCAGCAAATCCTCAAAACGTGTCCGCTGGCAGTTCTCACAGTAAAATCGCCTCATCTTTATCACCAAAAAGACTCTCTTGCGACCGATGGGCAGAGTGCGAAGAGTGCGGATCTTGAACCCTTTTTGAATGACTTTGAAAGAATGACAGTGCGAACACCGATTCCTGGAACGAACAAGATGGAAATAGATTGCACCGCCTTTGAATCGAGTTCGTAAATGTCGATAGCCTCTAATCCCAAAACCATGATACAATACCGATTGGGGCATCTTGAGTTCCTCCTTTTTTGGTTTTTTGTTTATAAGAGGAACTTATTCTGATGCCCTCTCTATGTCAACTCAGGTACTCATTATTGCGATGAACCAAAAATAAAAAGGTGATTTGATACCTTATTTCACTGCTGTCCCAACGTTTCTAAAATAAAAAAATTTGTGTTGATATTATTGAAGTTACGCCATAAAAAATTGAAATATTGGTTGAAATCGATTATGAGAAGTTTAACTGTATCTCGTTTCATTTCAATGAATTACGCGATTTCTAGTAAAATCTTTGGGACACTAGTGACCTTATTTATTAAATGTTAAAAAAAGTCTTTTATTGAAGCAATCAGGAAATATTATGAAAAATCTTATCTGAGATTAGAGAAA
>JBHIDS010000275.1:0-1769 GCA_046760205.1 Candidatus Methanofastidiosia archaeon | reverse complement strand
TATGGATAAAAATAAGATCAAAAAGATAAGAAAGAGCTTAGGAATAACCCAGGCAGAAATGGCAAAGGGAATTGGAGTGACTACCCTTACCATATCCCAATGGGAGACAGGATTCCGCCAACCATCACAATTGGCAATAAAAGCTGTGGAGATGTTAAAAGAACTGTATGGACCAAATAATCTTATTCATATACAGAGAGAAGCAAAAGAGAGATTTAATGAAATCAATCAAAAGTACTTCAATAACGAATTAAGGAGAAAATATCAAATTACTTTCAGTAAAAATATGAGAAAAACCTATGGCAGAGCATTTCCTGAAAAGAAGGCAATTTACCTTTCCTTAAAGCATTTAAGGGAAAAGGGCTGGGAAGAAGTTGAGCAAACACTTAAACATGAAATGGTCCACTGCTGGCTTTATGAAAAAGGCAGGCCCTTGGGTCATGGCCGGGAGTTTAATATCAAACTTAAGGAGGTTCAAGGTGTCAAAGAAACGTCGTAAATACAGCAGGGAATTCAAACTATCAGTTTTAAGGGAGATAGAGAGCGGTAAGACCATAGCTCAAGTTTCCAGGGAATATGAAATTCATGAGTCAGTGATCAATAAATGGAAGAGACAATACAGGGAAAATCCTGATGAAGCATTCAGTGGTAATGGGAAAATAAGTAAAGATCAGGCAAAAATAGCTGAGTTAGAAAGAACTATAGGTCAATTGTATCTGGAGAACACCTTTTTAAAAAAAACGTTGGAACACTTGGAAAAGAGCTTACTTCAGTATCAAAAGAGGGAAAAGCTCAGCTGATGTACAGTCTAATTGAAAAAGAAAAGAGTTTTCATCACTCATTACCCTTGAAGAGGGCCTGTTCTCTATTGGATGTAAGTAAAAGTGGTTACTATGACCATCTTAAGAGGAAAAATAGAGGTTTTCTATCAGATCCTTTTGAGATGCAGCTTAAGGATGAGATACAGAATATTGTTTTGATGTTTCCACGTTATGGATACAGACGTGTCACAAAAGAATTGCACAGACGTGGTTATGAAGTAAATCACAAACGAGTGTTGAGATTAATGCGTGAGGATAATTTGCTCTGCCTCAGAAAAAGAAAGTTTGTTGGAACCACTGTTTCAAATCATTCTTTTCCAGTTTATCCAAATCTTGCAAGGGATAAGGTTGTTACGGACATAAATCAACTGTGGGTTAGTGATATAACTTATATCCGTTTGCTCAGTGAATTTGTGTATCTTGCTGTAATCCTTGATGTCTTCAGCAGAAAATGTATAGGCTGGGAGCTGGATAGATTTTTGGACACACGTCTAACTTTGAATGCATTGCACAAAGCCCTGGATGCTCGATGGACACCGGAACTAAAAGGATTAGTTCACCATTCTGACCAGGGTGTTCAGTATGCCTCATATGACTATATTGACTGTCTCAGAAAACACCATATTCAAATCAGCATGTGTAGAAAGGGAAATCCTTTTGATAATGCCTTTGCTGAAAGTTTTATAAAGACCTTAAAATGGGAGGAGGTATATCTATTTGAATATGAGACCTTCAATGAAGCGTATATAAGAATTCATAACTTCATTGAGGACGTTTACAATGAGAAAAGAATTCATTCATCCATTGGATATTTAACTCCCAATGAGTTTGAAATGGGATTGATTTTACAAATACACGCTTAACTGGTTGTCCGTTTTTAGGGGTTCACTCCATGTCTCCATTCACGCTCTTTATGGTCATATACTGAAGAGGAAAAGGTTCTGCATT
>JBHIDS010000274.1:0-1783 GCA_046760205.1 Candidatus Methanofastidiosia archaeon | reverse complement strand
GGGTATTTTTTGTAGTATCCTTTGGAACTCCAAGAGAATCTGGAGTGGAATGAGTTGTGGCACCGCTTCCAGCCTTTACCAAAACATAGTCATGGGCTCCATGGTAAGCTCCTTCAAACTTTAAGATTTTATTCCTAGAGGTAAATCCCCTTGCAACTCTTATGGCATTCATCGTTGCCTCAGTTCCAGTGTTTACAATTCTAATCATCTCAACATTTGGAATATGTTTTACAATCATCTTTGCATACTCTGTTTCAAGTTTTGTTGGAGCTCCATACATACTTCCCTTCTCAAGCTGATTTCTTACAGCGTCAATCATCTCAGGATTTGAATGCCCTAAAACCAAAGGCCCATAGGCAAGGCAGTAATCGATGTAACTATTTCCCTCAACATCATAAAGGTATGCACCTTCTCCCTTCTCAGCAAAAAAGGGATAGGGTTTTAAGGCTCTCACAGGGGATGAAACCCCTCCAGGAAAATACTTCTTTGCTTTTTCAAACAACTTCTCGTTCATCCCAATACCTCCCAATAGTCTTTGGCAAAGTAGGTAATTATTATGTCTGCACCAGCCCTTTTAATACTCAAAAGAGTTTCCAAAATCACTTTTTCCTCATCAAGAAATCCTCTCTCAACTGCAGCCATAATTGCTGAATACTCTCCAGAAACATTGTAGGCTGCAGTTGGCATTTTAAATCTATCCTTAACCCTTCTCAAAATATCTAAGTATGGCAGAGCAGGTTTTACCATTACAATGTCTGCCCCTTCCTTTATGTCAAGCTCCACCTCCCTTATAGCCTCATCTGCATTTGCTGGGTCCATTTGATACTGGCATCTGTTACCAAACTTTGGAGAAGAGTATGCTGCATCTCTAAAAGGACCGTAAAAACTTGAGGCAAACTTTGCAGCATAACTCATTATTCCAACATTTTGGAAACCTTCCTCATCCAAAGTCTCTCTAATCTTCAAAACCCTTCCATCCATCATGTCGGAAGGTGCCACCAAATCTGCTCCAGCCTCTGCATGAGAAAGAGCAGTTTTTGCCAAAAGCTCAAGACTTTCATCATTTGCAATTTCTTGATTTTTGACAATGCCACAGTGACCATTCGCCATGTACTGGCAAAGACAGACATCTGTAATTACCAAAATATCAACTTCATGCTTTATCTCCCTCAAAGCTTTCTGAACAACACCTTCTGGATTGTATGCCTCCTTTGCAATCTCATCCTTTTTTTCTGGAATCCCAAACAACAAAACTGCATTTATTCCCTTATCTGCAACATCAAGGGCAACATTTGCAACTTCTGAAACTGGGTATCTGAACTGTTTTGGCATTGAGGGAATCTCTTCCCTTCTCTTTTTTTCATGGACAAATATGGGATAGACCAAGTCATTTTTTGTAACTCTAACTTCTCTCACCAATTCTCGCAACTTTTCCGATTTTCTCAACCTTCTCATTCTTGTTCTTGGAAACATTTTCACCACCAAAAAATACTTTTCTAAACTTCTCCATATCAATCTCTCTTGGATTTTCATTCCTCAAAAATGTCACAGGATGATGCAAAATTTTGTTAACGATTGACTTTGACATGTCATCCAAAATTCTTTTAACCTCATCATCATCAGTTTTTAAAAGCCTTATGGTCTCCATCAACTCCTCTCTTCTAATATTTTCTGCCCGTTGTCTTATTGAAGCTATCAGAGGCTCAATGTGAAGTCTCTCCATGTATTCTCTTAAAAACTCTACCTCTTCTGCAATTATCCTCTCACACTTTTCAACTTCCTT
>JBHIDS010000273.1:0-1809 GCA_046760205.1 Candidatus Methanofastidiosia archaeon | reverse complement strand
CTCTTAAAAACTCTACCTCTTCTGCAATTATCCTCTCACACTTTTCAACTTCCTTTAACCTCCTTTTCATGTTTTCCTCTGCAATGCTTTTTAAAGAATCAATGTTGAAATATCTAACATTTTCAAGGTCTAAAACATCTGGAGAAACATCTGAAGGCATTGCAATATCAATTATAGCAAGATTTTTCTTCAAATTTTCCAAATCTTTCTTATGAATTATTGCGTGGGGGGCTGAGGTTGCAGTTATCAGTAAATCCACATCCTCTCTCAAGAAATTATCAAATCTTATTGCAAGCCCCCCAAGTTCTTTCGCAAGTTTTTTTGCCCTCTCATATGTTCTGTTGGAGACATAGATTGCCTCAACTCCCCGCTCTGCAAGACTTTTTCCAACAAGTTCTGCCATCTTTCCAGCGCCAACGATCATTATTTTTTTGTCCTGTAACAAAAACAGACTTTCTGCAAGCTCCACTGCAGAGCTTGAAATTGAAACCCCTCCCTTCGAGATTTTTGTCTCTGCTCTAACCCTCTTCCCAACTTTTATTGCCCTTGAAAATATAGAGTCCAAAATTGGTCCAGTTGCCCTTTCTTTTCTTGAAAATTCATAGGCTTCCTTCACCTGAGAGAGAATCTGGTTTTCTCCTATAATCATCGATTCAAGGGATGCAGACACTCTAAACAAATGGGTTATGGCTCTAAAGTATGTAGCTATCTCAAGATATTCTTTAACATCTGAAAATATCTCTTTCAAAAGTCCTATTGCATGATTTTTTGCCTCTTTCTCTCTTCCTCCAGCAAGATATAGCTCAAATCTGTTGCAGGTGAAAACAACGACACACTCTGAAATCTCTGTATGGGATAAAAGCTTTGAAATCAAATCCTCCTTTTTTCTTTTTGTCAAAGACAAAGCCTCGATAACCCATTGAGGCACATTTTTATGCGTAACTCTTAAATTTAGGATAAACACATTATCTCCCTCGCCCTCCTTTTTGCACCCTTAAAATTTTTTGAATTTAATAGATTCTGAAACTTTGAATCTTTGTAAATCTCTTTCAAAGTTTTTCCACCCATCTCTTCCCTCACTTCTACAAGAATTTCTACTATTGGGAATATCTCCTCAATGTGACCTTTGAGTTTTTCTTTTACAATCCTTGAGCAGAAAGGGCACTTTCCATCGGTAGAAACTGCAAGGGTTAAAAACTGTTTTCTAATTACAGCTGGAAAGTAGATATTGCAAAGTTCTGGAGAATCCACAACATTTACAGGAATTTTTCTCTCCCTACACTCATTGGCAATCCTTTCATTCAACTCCTTGTCATTCAAAGCTGAAATTACCAAATCAAAGTTATCAAGGAAATCTTTAAAATTTTTTTCATCGATCTTTGCCTTGATTTTTTTTATCCCTTTGGGCATTTTTAAAAAATTTTCAGAGACGACTGTAACTTCACAACTCTCCAACCCAAGGACTTTTCTCTTTGCAACCCTTCCCCCACCAAAGATCAAAGCCTTCTCAATCTTTAACAAAACTGGAATCACTCAATCACCCAACACAAAGCTAGTTTTTTTAAACTCTTTTTCTGAAAACAGCAAGAGATAATCAGAGATTCCACAACTCTTTGCAATTCTTTCAGCCATCTCAAAACATTTATTTCTTTTCTTGGAATGAATCATGTAAAAAAGATTGTACTCAAAACCATCTCTTTGATAACAATGGGTAACTTCTTTATGACGTGCAACTTTTTCACCCACAACATCAACATCCCTCACCTTGCACAAAACCATGGCATTGTGAAGAATTCCAACTTCTCTGTG
>JBHIDS010000272.1:0-1884 GCA_046760205.1 Candidatus Methanofastidiosia archaeon | reverse complement strand
AACAGTCAGAAACAAAAGAAAAAATAAGTCCTTCTCACAAACTTTTCACCTTTAACAGAAATATTATAAGAACAAGCTTTTCCACAAAATTATTAGTAAAAATCTTTTTATACTAGTTTTTATTAATTATAAATGTATGATGAAAAAGATAAAAAATTCGATAATAAATCTACCGATTCCAAAAGAGAACCACCTATTCTTCACATGTACTTCTCAGGCTCTTTTAAAAATTTTGCCTTGCAACCTGGAGCACAGAAGTAGTAGGTCTTACCCTTGTGCTCTGTCTTCCACTTTGCAGTTTTCTCATTCACTTGCATCTTGCATATAGGGTCTATCGCCATTCTATCACCTCCTTTAAATGCTAGCTCTAAAATTCCTTAACCTCAAAGAGTTTGAAACCACAAAAACCGAGGAGAAAGCCATGGCTGCTGCGGCAAAAACAGGTTTTAGAAGGATTCCAAAGAAGGGATATAGAACTCCTGCAGCTATTGGAATCCCTGCAGTGTTGTATGCAAAGGCCCAGAAGAGATTCCACTTGATGGTTCTCATGGTGCTCTTTGAGAGTTGAATTGCCCTTATCACTCCACGAAGGTCGTCTCTTATCAAAGTTATGTCTGAGGCTTCCATGGCAACATCTGTTCCTGTCCCAATGGCAATCCCAACATCCGCCTGTGCTAAAGCTGGGGCATCGTTTATTCCATCTCCCACCATTGCCACCACCTTTCCTTCCTGTTGCAGTTTTTTCACCTCTGAGGCTTTGTCTTTTGGAAGGACTTCTGCAAGAACTCTATCTATTCCAACTTCCGTGGCGATGGCTTTTGCAGTTCTTGCATTGTCTCCAGTTATCATCACCACCTCGATTCCCAGATGATGGAGCGCCTCTATCGCCTCTAAAGAGTGTTCCTTTAAGGTGTCTGCCACAGCTATGATGCCTATGACCTTTCTCCCCATAGCCACGAGCATGGGGGTTTTTCCCT
Source organism: Candidatus Methanofastidiosia archaeon (assembly GCA_046760205.1). Taxonomy (GTDB): domain Archaea; phylum Methanobacteriota_B; class Thermococci; order Methanofastidiosales; family SZ-28-30; genus JBHIDS01. The sequence continues at coordinate 907 of JBHIDS010000272.1, read as the reverse complement.
CTCCTGAGAGCTTTTCCAAATCCTCTTGAAACTTTGAAACATCTATTCCTTCGACATTCATGAGCTTTAGGTTTCCAATCAAAACCTCTCTTCCCTCCATTTTTGCTCTCACACCTTTGCCAGGAATTGCACTGAACTCACTCACCTCTGAAAGCTTCAATCCAATCTTCTTTGCTTTGTTGACTATTGCCTCTCCCAAGGGATGTTCTGAGTTTCTCTCCACACTTGCTGCAAGGGCAAGAAGTTCATTTTCCTTGAGGATGAGCTTTGCATGAGGGTTCCTAACAACCACATCTGTAACTGCAGGTTCTCCTTTAGTGAGGGTTCCAGTTTTATCAAATATTATGATCTGAATCTTATGTGCAGTTTCGAGGCTCTCTCCACCCTTTATCAAAACTCCATTCTCTGCTCCTTTCCCAGTTCCCACCATTATTGCCGTTGGGGTTGCAAGCCCAAGAGCACAAGGGCAGGCTATAATGAGCACCGCAACGAAGTTAACGAGGGCAAAGGTAAAGGCAGGTTTCGGTCCAAAGATGTACCATACAAAAAATGTAAGAATGGCTATCCCTATCACGATGGGGACGAAGACTCCAGCGATCCTGTCTGCAAGTCTCTGTATTGGAGCCTTGGAACCCTGAGCCTCTTCAACGAGCTTTATTATCTGGGAAAGCATCGTTTCCTTTCCAACTTTCAGAGCTTTAAATGTAAAACTCCCAGTCTTGTTTAGAGTTGCCCCTATTACCTCATCTCCCACTTTTTTATCAATGGGCATACTCTCTCCTGTGAGCATGGACTCATCCACAGTGGACTGACCCTCCAAGATGATTCCATCCACAGGAACTTTCTCCCCAGGTCTCACCAAAACCACATCTCCCACCCTAACTTCCTCAAGGGGAATGTCTATCTC
>JBHIDS010000271.1:0-1891 GCA_046760205.1 Candidatus Methanofastidiosia archaeon | reverse complement strand
TGTGATTGATTCGATAAACAAATTCTGGGCACGATTAGCTCCATCCATAAGAATTTTAAATGGATCGGGAAGTCAATTGACACAGGATCTAGCTATTTCAAGAAGCTTAAAGAGGATTAAAAGAATAGATGAAAGAACAGAAAGAATGGAAGAAAAGTTGGATGAAGCATTGATAATACTCAAGGAGACCAAAAATCTCATTATAAAAAAAGATACAATTTATGGAGAATACATCTTTGAAATTAAGCCACCTTTATTGTATCAGGCAGTATCTCCAATATCGATGAAATATGCATTTAGAGTGAGGACTGGCTCAATGTCTCAGGAAGAGATAAACCAAAAAATCGAAGAGATGAAATCCAAAATCAAGAAAAGAGGTAAGATGATGATTTATAATTATTTGAGGAAAGCTGAGGATGTTGATAGGAGATTTATAACAAAAATGAAAAAATTGGTGAGGAGATGATTCAATGATGATAAAGGGCAGAGTCTGGAAGTTCGGGAACAACATCGACACAGATTTGATTGCTCCTGGAAAGTATTTGGATTTGGAGTTTGATGAGTTTTTAAGCCACATTTTGGAACCCATAAACCCAAAATTTGCAAATAACGTGAAGGAGGGAGATTTGATAGTTGCAGGAGAGAATTTTGGCTTAGGTTCTTCAAGAGAGCAGGCTCCAAGAGGACTTAAAGGCTTGGGCATTTCATGCATAGTTGCAGAGAGCTTTGCAAGAATCTTCTACAGAAACTGCATAAGCATTGGGTTGCCGGCTTTAACCTCAAAAAATGTTTCAAAGGAATTTAGAGATGGGGATGAAGGTGAAGTTGATGTAAAAAGTGGGAGAATAAAAAACTTAACAACTGGGAAAGTGCTTCAGGCAAATCCATTGCCAAAGTCGATGCTTGAGATACTTGAGGCTGGGGGGATTTTAGAGCTCTTGAAGAAATCTCAAAACATGGTCTGAGTTTCTCCCCCCATCATTACCTCCTTCTCAGGTGCAATCTCCACAACTATTGGAAAGTTATCTGTACAGTCTCCTACGAAGATACAGTTTTTGTTCTCCAGAAACTTTAAAACATCCAAGGTTTCTCTGTCGATTACCTTAGCCTTTGAAAGTTGCTCCAAGTCATCTGTATTGTGAAATCTAAAGGCTATGAGGTTGTCACAGAGAGAGAAAACTTCATCAGGAAGAGTTCTTGGATCATTGGTTATGAAGGTGGGAAAGATGCCGTAGTGTCTCATCCTGGTGAGGAGATCGTCCCAGAGATTCTGAGAGACGTAGAGCTGAGCCTCCTCTGCAAAGATTGCGATGGGGTTGATCTTTTTCTGTTTTCTCAACTTTGTGATGACCTTTATTATGAACTCTATTATCACCATCCTCTCCCTCTTTGAGGAGAACTTGAAGTTCACCACAATTCCACCCCCAGCCTCCTCGTACCTTGAGATTATCCTCTCAAAGTTCACTCTTCCAAACAAACCTAAAGACTTTGCAACCCCTATTCTCTCTTTAAGAGCAAACTTTAGAGGGAAGTTTCCAACGTTGGTGTTCACCCAAGACTCAAAGTCATCCAGGTCGAAATCTCCAACACTTCTGGTCCAGAACAAGATCAACTGGTTGTAGAGGTCAGACTTGGGCTCTATCCCCACTATGCCTGCAAAGTCGTGGTAACTCATCTCATTTACTGGGATCTGTAACGGTAGGATATTTTCATGAGGTGTTAGAGCTGTTGGATCGAGAACGGTTATCTTCTGTCCATACTTTCCAAAATTTCCCTGCGTATCTCTTCCAAGATTTACATATTCCCCATTGAGATCGAAGATGATGACAGTTTTTCCCTCATCTACGAGTCTTAAAAGGATCTTTTTGGCTGCATAAGACTTTCCAGAGCC
>JBHIDS010000270.1:0-1901 GCA_046760205.1 Candidatus Methanofastidiosia archaeon | reverse complement strand
GAGAATCTCTAACGCTCCTGCAGGGTTTGCCGCAGATGCGCTGGGTTTGCAGTGGAGGAAGGAAAAATGATAACTTGATCCTTAAAGATAGATTTGACAGAAAAGTTAGGATCACCAAAGAAAGACTCAAACACATATTCATGATATATCTAGAGATGAAGAAGTTTGAAAAAGAAATTGTTAAGGCTCTGAAAAACTGACAGAATAAAAGAAGGCGACGTGATATGGAGAAAATCGAGAGAAATTGGAAACGATATTATCATTAGAACCAATTCTAAAAATAAGGTTGTGGGGCTTACAGTCTTAAACTTTGAAGAGAGGTTTGAGAAGTCAAAGATGAAAAAAGATTTACTTTTATCTGCAAAATTTAGTCTCATCAAAGGTTGAAAATAGTTTTCTACAAAGTGAAGCAATGGCTTTCAAGTTGAATTCCGAATATCCCTTGGATTTTTGAAAGAAAGCCAAAATAATTTTGGTTTTTTATAGATTTTTCCACATAACAACCGAAAGTTATATAAGCTCTTTCTTTAAGAACCTTTAAGGTGATTGGATTGGAAGTAGAGAAGGAGGATCTGGTAGGATATGAAAAGAGACATCTTTTAAAGAGCTGGAGTACGCAAGGTGAGTGGACACCCAAGTTGTTAAAGGATGTAAAAGGTTGCTGGTTATATGACTTTGAGGGAAAAAAATTTTTGGACTTCTCTTCCCAGCTAATCTGCACAAATCTTGGACACAAACCTCCAAAGATAGTCTCTGCCCTAAAGAGTCAAGCTTCGAGGATTGGATATGTGCAGGCTTCCTTTGCCACAGAACCTGTGGCAAAACTCTCTAAATTGATTTCTGAGATAACACCAGGAGATTTGGAAAAGGTTTTTTTCTCTACAAGTGGGTGTGAGGCAAATGAAGCTGCAATAAAGGTTGCAAGGTTCTGCACCAAAGCTCACAAGATAATCTCAAGGTACAGGTCATATCATGGAGCAACCTATGGTGCCATTGCTCTTACAGGAGATCCCAGGAGATGGTGCTCTGAGCCTTTTGTAATGCCTGGGGTGATAATGGCTCCAGATGCCTACTGCTACCGCTGTCCCTTTTCAAAGGAATATCCTGGCTGTGGAATTACATGTGCAGAGTACATAGATTACATGATAGAGTTTGAGGGTGGAGGAGATAAGGTTGCAGCCATGATAATAGAGCCCATAGTTGGCTCAAATGGGGTGATAGTTCCTCCAGATGAGTACATCCCAAGATTGAGAGAGATCTGTGATAAGTGGAATGTTCTTTTGATAGATGACGAAGTTATGACAGGTTTTGGAAGATGTGGGGAGTGGTTTGCAATTAACCACTTCAAAGTCGTTCCTGATATCCTAACCATGGCTAAGGGGTTGACTGGAGCCCAGATACCTCTAGGAGCCACGGTTCTTCGAAGAGAGCTTGCTGATTACTTCGATGAGAACCTTTTCTGTCACGGTCACACTTATGTTGCACATCCCTTGAGTTGTGCTTGTGGAGTTGCAGCCATCAAGGCTTATAGAGAGGAAAAAATATTAGAACACGTTAAAAAGATGGGAGATTATCTTGGAAAAAGGCTCTACGAACTCAAAGAGAACCATAAATCTGTTGGGGATGTTAGGGGAAAAGGGCTTTTCTGGGCGATAGAGCCTGTGAGGAACCAAAAAACTAAGGAACCGTTCTGTCGTGTAGGACAGAAGTTTGAGAAAACTTTAATGGACACTCTTTCCAAAGAGGCTTCAAAGAGGGGTGTTTATCTCTTGAATATAATAAACAACCTCATAGTGGCTCCACCTCTCATCATCAAAGAGGATGAGGTTGACTTTGGAGTTTCTGTACTGGACGAGGTTTTGAAGATTGCAGATGCAGAGTGCAGGTGATACTGAATTCCT
>JBHIDS010000269.1:0-1921 GCA_046760205.1 Candidatus Methanofastidiosia archaeon | reverse complement strand
GAGAACTCAAATTCTTATATGAAACTCTATGATGCAATAACCTGGCATAATATAAAGAAATATCTTCCAAATGATAGAAACTCTTTGGTTTTGGATGCAGGAGGAGGCACAGGTCGTTGGGCAATACCTATTGCAAAGCTTTCCTACAAGGTGGTGATGGTAGACATCTCAAAAGGGATGTTAGAAGTTGCAAGGAAAAAGATTGAAAGAATGAATTTGAAAAACATCAAATTCGTGAGAATGGACATAAGAGAAATGGCTTTTGAGGATGAAACTTTTGATTTTGTTCTTGCGGAAGGAGATCCAGTATCTTATTGTGGAGATCCAGAGATAGCTCTATCAGAGATTTTTAGGGTTTTGAAGAGAGGATGTTTTGCCTGCATCTCAGTGGATAGCAAGTTCTCTATGGCACTGAAATTTCTTTTAAAAGGTAGAATGGAAGAACTTGAGGGATTTTTGGAAACTGGAAAAACCCTCTTTCCTTCAAACACAAAAGATGGCTTTGAAACAAGGGCTTTTGCTCTAAGGGAGCTCAGAGTTCTATTTGAGAAAGTTGGATTTGAAACTGTTAGTATCATTGGAAAGCCTTTATTTTCAAGATTTATTGAGAGAGGAACTCTTGAGGAGCTTCTAAAAGATGAGAAGAGCTTTGAAAAAATCCTGGACTTGGAACTTACCTACTGCAAAGAAGAGAGTTTGGTTGGATTTGGGGGGCATTTGGAGGCTGTGGGAAGAAAGAGATAAATACACCTTTATCTACCATCAGCATGTATCGTAGAGCCAAAGCAGACTTGAGGTATCTTTTGAACAGAAACTATAAGAAAAAGTATGCTTTGGATTTCGTGTGTAATCATTACAAGCTCAAAAAGAGGGAGAGGTACCTTCTTGCACGTTCAACCTTCTCTGATGAAGAGATTTTGAAGATAAAATCAAAGAAAAAGCCAATAGAGGAGATGAGGGGGAGGGAGCTCTTGATAGATGGGTACAACGTTTTGATAACGACAGAAGCTGTTCTTGAAGGAGAGTATGTGGTGTGTGATGACACGGTGATAAGAGATGTGAGAGGAGTTTTTGGAAGATATGAAGTTAGGGATATGAGTTTTAGAGCCTTAGATGAAATTTTAGAAATTGCAAAAGATGCAAGCTCTGTCGAGTTTGTATTCGATGAACAGGTTTCAAAGAGTGGAGAGCTCTGCCACATTTTAAGGAAAAGAGGCTTTGAAGCCAAAACCACAAGACATGTGGATTTAGAGATAATTGAAAAAAACATCTTAACAGCCACCAGTGATTCTTTAATCATCAAAAGCATCGATGAATTTGTGGATATTCCAGATGAGGTGAGAAAGGCTCTTCTTTGAAATTGAGAACCTAGACCAAAAGATTTATATATGTTTATTTTTTGGTTATCAAGATGAAAAATGATTTCATAGGAAAACTGGCAAAAGAAGCCTGGCTAGAGGAGGTTATCTATAATGCAATGGATGGTAAAACATATTTTCAATTATACTGATGAAAAAGCATGGGGGGATGGGTTTTGCCATGGTGGTTTCCATGACAAATCAGGCAGACTATATTTTCAGGAATACTTTAAGCATTGGATAGGTGTTCTTGGTCCTGATGATAAATTTCTGTGGACAGCGGGCTCAATTGATCCAGGTTTAAGCAAAACGCACATCCCTCTTAATTTGAAGAATCCTCATTATATAACAACATCTCCCGATGACGGGGCGACTCTAGTTTCAAGTGGTGGCACTAATAAGATCTACAAGATCTTTTCTGAGAAAAAATCTGTGAAACTTTTCATAGACACTGAAAAAATGGGAGTAAAGGATATTGGAAACTGTGAATACGATCTAGATGGAAACATCTGGGTCAATGAAATCACAGGTTGTAGAGTCTGGCAATTTGATTCAGAGGGTAA
>JBHIDS010000268.1:0-1948 GCA_046760205.1 Candidatus Methanofastidiosia archaeon | reverse complement strand
GATTGAATTCCCCTAAGTCTATGGTGCTTAACTTATATATGGCCATTCAAAGTTCTTATCTCGCAAAGTTTATAAGATCTAAAAATGTCAAAAAATATGATTTCAAGCATGAAAGAAACTGAAAAGATAAAAAAGAGATACAATCGTTTTTCAAGATTTTATGATGAATTTGAGGTTTTGATGGAGTTTTTTGCCTTCAAAAAATGGAGAAAAAATTTACTTGAAAATCTTGAAGGCAGAATCTTGGAGATAGGTGTTGGTACAGGAAAGAATTTAGAATATTATCCAAAAAATTTAAAGGTTTATGCCATTGATTTTTCAGAAAAAATGCTCAAGAAAGCAAATAAAAAAGCCTTACAAAATACTGATTTGATACTGATGGATGCCCAAAAATTAGGATTTAAAGATAGGGCTTTTGACTACATCGTTTTAACCTTTGTGCTTTGCTTTGTGGCAAATCCAAACCTTGCCTTAGAGGAGATGGGAAGGGTTTTGAAAAGAGGAGGAAAAATTTTAATGCTGGAGCATGTAAAAAGCAAAAACAAGATTATTTCTTTTTTTGAGGAAATCATAAATCCTATAACACTATTTCTTTTTGGTTTCAATGTGAACAGAGACACAATTTCAAACATAAGAAAATCAGGATTCAAGATTTTGGAGGAGAAGAATTTGGCTTTGCATGATGTTTTCAAAAGGATTGTGGCGATGAAGTGATTTCAAAATTTGAAATCAATAACAAGATTTAAAAAACTTTGTTTGGAGTAACTTACATGCTCATAGGAATGAAATTTCTGTGGGATGTGAGAAATAAGAAATGGATGAACTCTATGAACTTGAAGAGATTTCTTCTTAGATAAAAACCTTTCAATTTGAAAAGAAATTCTCATAATATTTTAAAAAAATGAAGGCAAAAGTCTTAAATATGATGACACTTAAATCAAAGGTGATCGAATGAAGGATAACATTCATGATAAAAGCAATAGAAGAATAGACCTTGGGATTTCGGGCATGACCTGTGCCTCCTGTGTCTCTACCATAGAAGGTGGACTTTCAGAGGTGAAGGGAGTCGAGAAAGTGGAGGTGAACCTTGCCACTGAGAAGGCCAGTGTTATCTTTGATCCTGAACTCACCAAAGTAAACCATCTCGTTTCAAAGGTTAAAGAACTTGGGTATGATGTAAGGATTGAGAAGGTAACGCTTCCCATAACTGGAATGAGTTGTGCTTCCTGTGTCACCACTATAGAAGAGAGTCTCTCAAATCTTGAAGGTGTTCTAAGCGCCAGTGTAAATTTGGCAACAGAGAGAGGCACTGTGGAGTACATGCCGACACAGGTTAGTCTAAGCGATATGAAGAGAGCAATTGAGGATGTGGGCTATGGAGTCTTGGAGATTGAGGAGAAAGCAGTTGACAGAGAGAGGGAGGCTAGGATGAGAGAGCTGAAGGTCTTACAAAGAAAGTTCAGTTTTGCAGCCATACTTGGGTTTCTCAGTCTAGTTGGGACCTATCAAGCATTCTTTCCAATAATTTCCGAGATTCCTAGACAGAACATGTTCTACATTCTATTTCTTCTGACTACTCCAGTCCAGTTTTGGGCTGGAGCCCAGTTCTACAGGGGATTCTTCGCTTCTTTGAAACACAAAACTGCAGACATGAATACATTGATTGCAGTGGGAACTTCTGCAGCTTATTTTTACAGCGTTGCAGCCACTTTCCTTCCAGATTTCTTTGTAAAAGGTACTCTTGATGTCTACTACGACACTGCAGCTGTAATCATCGCTCTCATTCTCTTGGGAAGATTACTTGAGGTAAGGGCAAAGGGAAAAACCTCAGAGGCTATCAAGAAACTAATGGGGCTTCAGGCAAAGACTGCAAGAGTTTTGAGAGATGGAGAAGAGATAGACATTCCCCTTGAGGAAGTTAGGGTGGGAGATGTGGTTTTGGTGAGAC
>JBHIDS010000267.1:0-1953 GCA_046760205.1 Candidatus Methanofastidiosia archaeon | reverse complement strand
TCTTACTTTTCATCCATCTATGTTGTACGAAGAGTTTATATAGCTTTGCCCATACCTTTAAAAATCCTCAGCAAAAATTCCCTTTGTGATCCAATGACCAAATTTCCATCAGAGGGGTGGGCACATGAGTTCATGAAGGCTTTGAATGAAAGTGAGGAGTACATGAAAGCTGCAAGAGAATGGAAGGGAGACTTCATCTTTTTGATAACTCTAGAGGAAAATCTCAAAGAAGAGATGATTTTCTACTTTGAGCTGAAAGATGGAAAATGCCTTAAAGCCCTTCGGTTGAATGACATGGAAGAGAGGAAGGCAGAGTTTGTGTTTGAGAGTTCTTATTCAAATTGGAAAAAACTCATGAGGAGAGAAATTGATCCGATTCAGGGTTTCATGGATGGCAAGTTCAAGCTCTCTGGAAATATGTTAAAGTTAATGCAAAACATCAAGGCAACACAAGTTCTCATAAAGGTCATGGGCAAGATCGAAACAGAGTTTTTCTAACTTCAAACACCTAAAATCTTTCTCTTCAACCAAACGTAGGTTCCATAAACATACGAGTCATAAATGGTGTCTACTCTAACAAGGGGAGATCTTATTCCAGCAAAGAGCCACATCTTAAGGATAATGTCTCTGTGGGCTGGAGGACAGCCCTTGATTCTAACTCTAAGGAGGGGCTTTCTACCCTTGACTTTGGCACAATCTCCTATATAAACCATTCGAAAGCCCTCTACATCGCCCTCGTACTCCCCAATGACAACAGGAAGGTTAGGGAGCTTTTCGATTATCTCTGATCTTCTGTCCTTTATCATGTATATCCAGTCCAGAAAAACTCCATTGCACCCTCCAACACAGTAGGGCTCACCACACCTTATATCAAGGTTGTAAGAAAGTTCATCCACTCTTTTGTACCCATTTTCATGCTTTTTCGTTATCTCTTTCAAATCCTCTAAAGCTACATCTCCCAAAACCTCGATATCATCTAAGGAAATTGGACCATAACCTCTCTCATTTGCAATCTTCAAATGATTTATATTCTCTGGTTTCAAATTCAAAATCTCAGCTTGAACAACGTCATGAGCGAGAGAGTTTGTTGCCATGATTATGATACCGAGATGGACTTTGTGCTGTGTGAACTGATTTCCTCCCATTCCAATGTCTATGGCATCTGTAACTATTAAATCAGGTTTTCCAACCTCGTAAAGATCTACGATCTTTTTGTCAAGGTTCATATTGTGTTCCCAAATCCTCTCATCATCACACAAAATCCCTATGTTTAGTTTCAAAGCCCCACTCATTCCCTGAACCAAAACATTCGTCTTGAATTTTGGGGTGTAGATTAAAAAGTCATTCTCAACGAGATATTTTGGAACGGTAATTTCTCTGTGAATTTCTCCTTTCTCTAGAGTAACCTTCATCTTTTCTGAGAGCTCTATTTCTTTGAGCTCCACCCCTTTTTTTCTCAAATCATCATATCCAGCATGTTTGAAGGCTTTTGCAGTTGGAACCCCAATCCCAGATTTCTCAACAATTTTGATTTCGCACCCATCCAAAAGAGAAATGAGAGCAGAGAGAACCTCTGGCCTTGTAAAACCAGAGGGGGCAACTATTGGGTGGGGTGAAACAAGATTTGACTTTATGATGACTTTACCCTTGATCTTTTTAACTCCCAAAATCTTCATACCTTTCTTTATAATTTTCGAAATCTTTAAAGGATCATAATCCTCACATCTCGCCACATAGACCTTGAATTTTGGCATAAGCTTTTTAAGGTTCAACATATTTAAGGTTTTGCTTTAAAGGGCACTGCCAAGTTAAGTGATATGGGAATATTTAAAAAAGATTAATCCTTTGACAATTAATGGATTATTGTTATTTTGATGAATCGGGAGCTTTAGGATATACGTATCTATTTAGTTTTTTGATGTGACCTTGCAGACTAACAATTTTCTTGATTTT
>JBHIDS010000266.1:0-1989 GCA_046760205.1 Candidatus Methanofastidiosia archaeon | reverse complement strand
GAGGTGGCATTAGGGATGAGGAGCTGAGCTATTTTTGTCCCAAAGCCCAAAAAAGCGAAAAATTTTTAAACTTTATTTCATTACTATTATTATGATCCAAAACAAAAATTCAGTGAAAATTAGGTTTGGAAAAAATAGAATTTTAAAAATTCCTAAAAAAAATTTGTTGAGTGTTCTAACACCAAGGAAAATAAAAGGAGTTGAGAACCAAAAAATGGAAATTTTGAAAGCTTTAAACAACCCAATAGAAAATGAGAAATTGAGGAGTATAGTATCTAAAAATTCTAAAGTCTCTATAATAGTATCTGATATTACAAGACCAACACCAAATCACATCATAGTTCCTGTGATAGTTGAAAATCTTGATGAATTAGGATTAGATAGAGAGAACATATCTGTTGTTTTTGGCACTGGAATTCATAGAAATCATACAAGAAAAGAAAAAGAAAAACTTACAGGAAATACAAAGGACATCAATATTTTTGATCACTCTAGCAAAGACAAAGATAATTTGATGGAGATAGGAACAACTAGAGATGGAACAGAGATATTGGTAAACAGAAAAGTTTATGAATCAGATGTTGTGATAACCACAGGATGTGTAGAGTTTCACTATGTTGCAGGTTACACTGGTGGTAAAAAATCCATTCTCCCAGGCATTTCAGGGGAACCCACAATTATAAAAAATCATTCCAAAATGATAACAAAAGAAAAGGAATGTGAAAGTGGAAAACTTGATGGAAATCCGGTTCATGAAGAAATGGTAGAGGCTTCAAGGCTTTTGAGGGTTGATTATAACTTGAATGTTGTCTTAAATGAGAAGAAGGAGATAGTTAAGGCATTTGGTGGCAACATCCATGATTCTCATTTGAAGTGTGTTGAACTCTGTGATTTAATGTATAAAATAAAAATACCTCGTAAGGCTGATATTGTTGTTGTGAATACTAAATACCCAAAAAATATTAATTTGTATCAAGCACAAAAGGCTTTGGAAAATGCTGTAAAAGCTGTTAAACAAAATGGAGCTATTATCTGGAATACTGAGTGTTTTGGGGGATTTGGTAATGAAACCTTTTATAGATGGATGATTGAGGCAAAAACACCATCAGAAATAATAGAAAAAATGAAGAGTAAAGGTTTTCTCTTTGGAGCTCATAAAGCCTATATGATAGCAAGGGCTCTTGAAAAAGCTGATGTAATTTTGGTTTCAAAAATACCAAATCACCTTATTTCCAAGACATTTATTTCCCTATCAACTTCTCTTGAAAAAGCCCTTGAAATTTCTATAAAAAGAGCTGGAAAAGATCCTGAAATAATTGTCATGCCCTTTGGAGAAACCACTCTGCCAAGTATTAAATAAACTTTAATATCAAAGTTTTTCAGTTGAATATTATTCAATTTGATATTTACCGAAAAGCTTTAATATGATCTATGTTTAGCATCACCATAGTTGAATAGAGGTGTAATGAAAAAATCTCTATATTTTTGAATGGAGGTCGATTCCATGAATGAAAGGATAGTAGAATTTGAAAAAATTCCCATCTATTTTATCAAAGAAGTTGTTCCTCCCTCCTATATTTTGAGTTCAGAAATCAAGTCAATAATAAAAAACAAAAAAATAGTATGTTTTGCAAAAACAGCAAGGATTTTTTCAATAAATTTAAGAACACAGATAGCAGCTCTAGAAAGTTGTGATGACGACAGTATTTTGGTTTTTGAAGCAAGGGAATGCAAGGCACCTGCATGGGGAGAAATGTTATCTCTTTTGGCATTAAATCAGGGGGTAAAGGGAACAATACTTGATGGGATTGTAGAGGATAAAGAGGAAATATTGAATATGAATTATCCAGTTTATGCAAGAGAAATAAGACCAAAACCAAGTCATCAAGAACTTTTTGAATTTGAAGGAATGGAAAAGATGGGTAAGAGTGAAATGGATTGTTCTATAGTTTGTGGAGATGTAAAGATTAACCTAGGAGACTTAATAAT
>JBHIDS010000265.1:0-2007 GCA_046760205.1 Candidatus Methanofastidiosia archaeon | reverse complement strand
CCAGTTTTTACAAGGATATTCTTGAAACAGAATCCAGAGAGATTAGAGTAAGAGAATATGATCTGTGTGGTTTTGTTTGCCCACTATCAAAGATAAAGGCAACAGAATTGATAAGTAATTTAGATGAGGGAGAAACTATAAAAATAATACTAGGAGATATAGATTCTCTCAAAAGTGTGGTGCAAGAATTGAAAACGAGAGGTTTAAAACCACGTTTTGAACAAGAGGCTGAAAACAGATTTTTGTTGAAAATTACGAAATAATGGTGGTTGTAAAAATATCTACAAAAACAGACTAAACAGAACTGAAAACAAATCCAAGAAGTTGGTTAGCATGGAAAGTCGCAAGAGAAGAATCGCAAAAGATAACTATGAGGTGTTTAGCTAATGAATCAAGAGAAAATTAATTATGATGAACTAAAAAAGAGTGGGTACATTGTCCAGAAAGATCCTGATTATTTCACAGTTAGGTTACGTGTTCCTGCTGGCTTACTTAGTTCCAAACAGACTATCGCTTTAGGAAAGATAGCAAATAAGTATGGCAGAGGCGAGATACACCTGACAGTTAGGCAAGGAATACAGATACCCTGGGTCAAATTTGATAAACTTGGCAAGATCACGAAGGAACTGATAGCTATTGGAACTCCTCCAGGCTCTTGTGGTCCCAGAGTAAGGAACATCTCAGCATGTGTTGGGCTGCCAGAGTGCCCATACGCTAACATCGATACCAGTGGATTGGCTAGAAAGATCGATAAGAGATTCTTCGATAGAGTTCTTCCCACCAAACTAAAGTTGGCAATCACTGGCTGCCCGAACTCCTGTGCTAAGCCTCAAGTTAATGACATCGGTGTTATGGGAGTAGTCAAACCAAGGATCATCTCTGAGAGATGCGATGGCTGCGGAATATGTGTGAGAATATGTAAAGAAGGTGCAATAAAAATTTTGAATGGAAAGGCTCACATAGATTTCACTAGATGTATTTACTGTGGTGAATGCATAAGAATATGCCCTAAAGACGCTGATGTCTCAGATAAACAGGGTCACACCATATTCGTCGGCGGAAATATAGGCAGACATCCAAAACTCGCATATAAGATCATCGACTTTGCAGACGAAGAAACAATCTACAAAGTAATTGAGAACTCAATCCAAGTCTTTGCTAAAGAAGGAGCACCCAGAGAGCGATTTGGGCACCTCATCGATAGGCTGGGGATAGGTGAATTCGTGAAAATGGTGCTATGAATTGAGGTTTTTGGTCAGTAAATCTTGTATAATATGTATTGACTATGGTTTTTTAGAATTAGACAAATGTCTGCTTTTGGAGGCAAACCAAAGGAACTATAGATGTTTTTGTTGCAGGAATGGGAACTGGAGGAACCATAACTGGTGTTGGAAAATTTTTAAAGGAAAAAAAACCAGAAGTTAAAATTGTTGGAGTAGACCCTGAAGGCTCTCTTTTTCATCATGAGTTTTACAAGACAGAAGGAGAAATCCATACCTACAAGATTGAGGGAATTGGGGAGGACTTCATGCCTGAAACCATAGATCTTAGTCTTTTAGATGAAGTCATAACCGTAGAGGACAGGGATGCCTTTTTGATGGCAAGAAGACTCGCAAGGGAAGAGGGGATCTTGGTGGGAAGTTCTTCTGGAGCTGCAGTTCATGCTGCGCTGGAATTTGCAAAAGATTATGGAGAAGGGTTGATTGTCGTTCTGCTTCCAGATACTGGAAGGAATTATTTGAGCAAGATATTCTCTGATGATTGGATGAGGGCTCAAGGTTTTTTGGAGGGATGAGGTAAGAGTTTTTGAGGTTGAGTAGGAGAGATTTAAAAGCAAAAAAATCTTCTCTATTTGTTATTGCAAAAAAGAGGTGATTTTGTGAAGTTTTCAACGAGAGCAATACATGTTGGCTCAGAGAAAGACCCAACTGGGGCTGTTGTTCCACCGATTAACCTTGCAACAACCTTTGCCTTTGAAAAATTTGGAAGAGAACGAAAGTATGTTTA
>JBHIDS010000264.1:0-2011 GCA_046760205.1 Candidatus Methanofastidiosia archaeon | reverse complement strand
TCAATGGAAATTTGATAAGAAGATACAAATCTGAATCTATCAGTGATCTTTATTTTAAAGATTTTGATGGTGATGGAGACCTTGATCTATTGACCATAAAATGGGATGAGGATGATGCTTCAAAAGTAAGACTTTTTAATAACACCATGAAGGTTGGATTTCTAGATTCTATGGAAAGCTTTGGAAAACTCGAAAAAGTTTCATTAAAAGAAGAAGGATTTGAAAAGATTTATGAAAGAGACTATGAAGCTATGATTGCTGAAACGAAAAAGATTTGGGAAGAGTACACTAAAACACCTTTCAGTCTGAAATCGGAATGGGAGAAGTTCAAGTTTTTCTCAAGATTCCCATCCCTATTTTTTATAGCCTATAAAACTGAAATCAAGATATTCCTTGGAATAGTATGTTTTCTAGGTTTTCTTCTGGCAACCTTTTTAACCAAATTCCTAAAAAAGAAAGAATCCAACTGGCAACCTCTCTGGAGCTTTAAAAAAGTGATTCTCTACTTCACAGCTTTGATCACATTCTATCCCATTGCCTTAATCTACCTTCTCTACAAAATCTTAAAGTCATCTGAGGATTACAAGAAGGCTCTTGGATTAATTAGAATCACGAAAAGGCAGATTTTCATCTCTGTCGGCATAGGTTTGATTCTCTTCCTTACAAGCTGGAGTCTGACCATTCTCTTTGCTCTCAGTGATTTAAAACTTCCCGATACTTCAGGAACTGAAAATCTTATCAAAAACTACCTTCTCTTCGCAATCCTCCTATTCGTGATAAGTGCACCCATAGGAGAGGAAATTATATATTCAGGTTATCTCTATCCAATTCTCAGAGGAAGATTCGGGATAAAATTTGGAATCTTTTCAATTGCCTTACTCTTCTCTGTGATGCATCTCAAGCCGGTTCTAATTCCAATACTTTTTGTTGGTGCTTTGGTAAAAACCTACGCCTATGAGAAAACCCACTGTATATATGTTCCAATGATAATTCATTTCATAAACAACTCCATCGTCATAACTCTGATTTCCTTAATCTAAACCACCTTCCCATAAACCTCTTTATCTTGCATGTAAATCTCATAGAGTCTTTTTGCAAGCTTTGTTCTTCTCTCGATGCTGATGCTTGCTTTCTTTGAGATGGAGGCCTGGAACAAAAACTCACCCTCATGGTAAAAGTCAATGACAGAGTTTGCAAATTTCTTTGGAAGGTAGAGCTTTAAGGTTTTCTTGGTAAAGTCCATGGAAACTGGAATCTTATCCTCAAAAGGTTTCACATCTATGGGCATTCCCAAAACCTTCTCAAGGATTGCAATTTTCTTTCCTCCTCTCCCAATGACCTCAGAGATCTTTGAGTTTGCAACGTACAAAGTTCCCCTTCCCTCGCTCTCTTCGAACTCAAAATTAGAGGATTTGAGAAATCTGGAGATCCTCTTTGTTAAGTCTCCTCGAATTCTTTTTAAAACAGGCATCACCACCACCTGCTCTCCAAAGGTGTATATCTCGTACTCCACTCTGCCTGAGGAGAAGTCCTTCACCTCAATTACAGGTCTTGCTAGGTCTTGAACCTTCATTCCAAAAGGAACCTTAACCCTCAACTTAAGCTTGAATACCTTTCCTATATCTCCATTCTCTATGAAGATTATGGTATCTATTATCTGTGGAATCATACCAAGCTCTATTCTCCCTATGAATCTCTGGCAGGCATCTATGGCTCTGTTGGCGTGCACCACACCACACATCCCGACGCCTGCAAGCCTCAAGTCGGTGAATATCACAAAATCAGAAGTCTTTCTCATCTCATCAAAGATGGTGTAGTCTGGTCTCACCAATAAAAGAATGTCTGCAGTTTTCTCCATCTCTCCAGAAAGGGAGGTGTACTGGGTTATCTCACGGGATACCTGCAAATCTCTGGGTTTCTCCATGGTCTTCACTATCTTTTTCTGGTCCTTGTAGAACTCTGCCAAAGCTTGCACGAAGGTGGATTTTCCAGCCCCAGGACTTCCTGCCAC
>JBHIDS010000263.1:0-2053 GCA_046760205.1 Candidatus Methanofastidiosia archaeon | reverse complement strand
GAGGAAATATCAGCTGTTGATGTGTGGAATACATGAATTATGTCCCAAAGCAGCACCGAGAGCTCAAACCCAAAACCATTTAAATTCCTTGAGCAAAATGAGGGAATGCTTTCTAAAATCAAAGAGGCTGTGGAATTACTTGATGCTCACAAGAACGATGAGATTTGTATCGTCTCACACATAGATGCAGATGGAATATCCTCAGCCTCCATTCTCTCAAAAGCTTTAGAAAGAAGAGGAATAGAGCATGAGATTTTATTTGTAAAGCTTGATGAGATTAAAAATATTACACCTTCAACTCTCACCATCTTTTCAGACCTTGGAAGTGGACAACTTCATTTACTTTCAAAGTTCAAGAGAGAGGAATTCATAATTCTCGATCATCATCCTCCAGAAAACATTTCCTTTGAAAACCTTTATCACATAAACCCATATCTTTTTGGTTTTAATGGCTCTGAGATTTCTGGCTCTGGGGTTTCCTATCTTTTTGCAAGAAAGCTCTCGGAGGAAAACGTAAATCTCTCAGGGCTTGCCATAGTTGGAGCCTGTGGAGACCAGCAGAACTTTGGAGCTCTATCTGGGCTAAACAGAGAAATCTTGATGGAGGGTGTCAAGGAAAGGATCATATCCTATGAGAGAGATCTCTTACTCTATGGGAGATGCACAAGACCCATCCACAAATCCCTCCAGTACTTCTCAGACCCTTACGTCCCTGGAGTAAGTGGTACAGAGGAAGGCTCCATCAGACTCTTGAAAGACTTAAAGATAGAACTTAGAAATGAGGATTGGAGAACCCTTTCTGATTTGAGTTTTAATGAGAAGAAGAACCTTGCCTCAGCCTTGATAGAAAGGATTCTGAGTCATGTTCCTTCGGAGTTTGCCACCCACATTCCAAAATTTTTGATTGGAGAAACCTACACTCTTTTAAATGAAGAGGAAAGGTCTCCTCTTAGAGACTCCAACGAGTTTGCCACCTGCTTCAACGCTTGTGGAAGAAACCAAAAACCTGAAGTAGCTTTGGAAGTGGGAAAGGGTAACAGAGGGATCTACTTTGAAGTTCTGCTCGGACTCTTAAGAAGATACAGAAAAGTTTTGGCTGAAGCAATTGAGGTTGCCTTGAAGAGGGGGGTTGAGAGAAGAGATTGTCTTCAGGTTTTGGATGGTACTGGAATTCAAGACAACATGATTGGACCTATCTGCTCAATGATACTTGGAGAAAACGGAATAGATCCCTACCTCCCAATTCTTGGATACACCACCTCTGAGAGTGACAGAAAAACCCTAAAGATCTCTGCCAGATGTTCCAAACTGCTTTTATTGAAGGGCATTAATCTTGGAAAAGCCATGAGAAGAGCAGCATCTCTTGCAGATGGAGAGGGTGGAGGACATGCACCAGCCTGTGGGGCTTACGTGAGGAGAGAGAGATTCGAAATTTTTTTGAATTACTTTGAGAGTTTGTTGAAAAGGCAGCAAAGGAGAGGAAGGTTAAGGTTGAACTCCAAAGGATAGGTTTTACTATAAATCACAATTTCACTTTGCAAAAAATCTTCATGAATTTTTGAATTGCATGAAGGTTTTGGTGGAATGCCATCAGCACCCCACCACAGAGTCTGTTTTGTTATACACTATTTCTTGACTGCTGTGTGAATGATCTGGACAGAGAAGACGATAGTTACTAGTCCGCAAACGATGCTGAGCAAGACAATTGGAATCATGTAGGCACCAGAACCACCTCCAGCTCTGCACCTGTCATCCCTGCCCTGGAAAGCTCTGCCATCGTTTATGCCAGCCCCTATCATCAGCACTCCGTTGAGCGCGATGGTGATGGTCTCGATTCAAAAAACTCAGTTGACTAGACGAGGCCAGGAGAGGGGATTACCTGAAGTCAGAGGTACCAGATAGTAAAGCGCTCCCATCAGTGTAAGAGATATCCAATCACCTCTAATTCTCTCAAAATTCAAATCTCTTAACTTTCAACCTTTCGCCTCATCAGATAGACAGCGTCGGTCGCCCATGGGGGTGCTCCTGGTGGCAATGCCCTGAGCGTTTCGAT
>JBHIDS010000262.1:0-2061 GCA_046760205.1 Candidatus Methanofastidiosia archaeon | reverse complement strand
GAAGAGCACGTCAAGAGAGTCATCAATCTCACGCCGAGAGTCGAGGAGTTACGCAAGGTATCTAGTTCCAAGATCGTTCTAGTGGTTGGAAATGAACTTAGTATAGACACGACGGGCATCCTACCTGGTACGTCTTACGTTGAGCGAATAGCTGCTATAAAAACTTGGAACAGCGAACACGACGCGAGATTGAATTCCTATTTGAATGAGCTTATCGACGAAGTCAGGAAGCGTTTCGGAGGTTTCATAACTTATGCAGCGGGATCTTGGGAGAATGTAGAGTGGGGGAGGCCAAACATTGACATAGTTGGACCGAATCGATATGTTTATTCTACACAGTCAGCGAAAAATTATGCACTTAGAAAACTAATACATTATAAGAAATATGATAAACCTGTTTGGGTGAACGAATTCGGTTGTAAATCTTATGTTGGAGCGTCTAGACAAGAACCTTATACAGGCCAACCATACAGCCAAGAAGAGCAAGCTAATAACATAAGAGAAAGTTTAGATTTTTTCAAAGAAGTTGGTGGCATAGATGCCGCATTCCTTCATACATTTATAATTAAATTTCCATACGATGAAAGTTTACCTAACAATGCAGATAATAGTTATAATATAATGAAATATTTGTCAGGAAATTTTATGAAAAGAAAACTTGGTGCTTATTTGTATACTTCGTTTAAGATACGTAATTGAAAATAAAATATTAATACTGCCAATTTAATTTTATTTATATGAACAATTCAAAACAACCAAACAAATCAAGAATGAACTAAAGAAAATCAGAGAAAAATCCGAGGATATCGTAAGATGTGGTGCTAATGAATTTTTTTATTTCTTACTTAATTTGAATTAACAACCCTGAAGAAAGGGACCAGAACCTTAGAAAGCCTTATAAATCTTCAAGAAAACCTCTTTCATGAAGGTAGAGAGAAAATGGTTGCTTGCAATTCTTGTCCTCTCCTTTGCTTTGAGAAGCTTGCCCTTTATCTGGGGAGTGATTCCTGGTCTTGACTCCTATCTTCACAGAGACATCGCTCTGAGAATCTTAGAGAAGAAAAGCCTTCTATCTTACGATTTACTCTCCCTAATTGGACTTAGAGCTTACTCCTATCCTGCAGGATTTCATCTCTTGCTTGCCCTCTTTCTCGCATTTCTCAACGACAGAGTGGCTTGCCAAGTGGTTCCTGCTCTTTCTGGAACTTTGAGTGTCCTTTTAGTCTTTTATCTTGCAAAGGAACTCTTTTCAGATGAAAGAATTTCTCTTGGAGCAGCTTTTCTTCTTTCAACATCTCCATCCCACATCTATCGTTCTTCCCTCTGCATCCCAGAGTCTGTGGGAATTTTATTCTACATCTCCTCTATTTTCTTTGCAGCAAGGTTTTTAAAGGAAAGAAAGGTTTTGAATCTCCTTTGGCTTGCTATAATCATGACTTTTTACCTCTTCTTCCACAGAGGCTGGTTCTTTGCGTTTTTAACTTTGGGTATTATCTTCTCCTTCAATTTCTATGACACTTTGTTTTTGAAAAAGAAAAATCTCATCTTCCTCTTAGTCCTCATCCTCTTTTTATCAATCTTTGCAAAATCCCTTTTTTTTGAACTCCTTTTGCGATTTCCAAGAGAGCCTGTCACTGCCCTTGGATACCTCAAGTGGGTTGGGGCTTTGCAGATCTTCTTTGCAACCCTCTCAATGCTCTATCTTTTAAAAGAAAGGGACAGGATGAGCTACTCGCTTATAGCATGGGCTCTCACTCTTTTAGGCTTTGGTTCCATCTCCTTTAGGTTCAGAGATCCTTACTCCACATTCCCAGTTAGCCTTCTTGCATCTCATTTTATAATGAGGCATTTAGTTCCCTTTCTAAACTCTCTCAAACTTGAAGGACTCAAAAGAATCTCTCTCAAAAATTTAGTTTTCTCTTCTATTTTTTTGCTCTGTATATCGCAGGCTCTATACACCTCTTTATTTTTAGTGGAGCACCCAAACCCATACGAGCTTGAGGCACTGGATTTTTTGGAAAAAAACACTCCAAAAGACTCCATAGTTCTCACCTGGAAGGA
>JBHIDS010000261.1:0-2074 GCA_046760205.1 Candidatus Methanofastidiosia archaeon | reverse complement strand
AAGCATCGAAAGCTAAGGCAATCTCTGAAGAGGAGTCTTTTCCAGAGCCTCTGTTCTCGTTGGACTCAATGGCATCTCTTATTTTCTTCAAAGCCTGAGACATCTTTTCTACCTTAGGCTCAAGTTCTTTTGAAAGCTCTAATGCTTTTTCAAAGTCCATGGAATCAAGGGCACTCTGGATCTCTTTAAGCGAGTTCTCTATCTCTGAGATTGAAAGTCCTTCTGGAAGCATTGCCTTTGCAGCCTCAATCTTTGTTTTTATCTCATCAAAGCTCGATATGGTCTCCTCGATGTTTTTCGATATTTCTTCCAATTTCTCTTTTGCATCCTCTATCTTTTCCTCTGCCTTTGAAAGTTTTCTCTCTTCGATGTCTCTTTTAATATCTTCAAGCTCTTCTGTTAAGAGCTCAATCTCTATTCCTTTCAATGCGAGCTCGCTCTCCATCTCCTCTATGAAATTCAAGAGTTTTTGATACTCTGAGATCACCTCTTTGGCTTTCTCGTAGAGCTCTAACTCATCCTCTACATCTGTCGTTGAAAAGTTCTGCCAATCCACCTGATCTAAGATCTCTTCCTTAGCAGCCTCCCATTCCCAGGTGCTAAATCCAGAACCTCTGTAGAGCTTTAGAGCATTCTCATACATCGAGAGATAGTCATCGTAGGCATTCTTGAAAGAATTTATCGCTCCCATGTCTTCCTTTACAAAGATTCTACCTGAAAACATGCTCGAAAGATCTCTACCAAAGGCCTTCTCTGCATAGTAGTAGTACTCAAAGCAATTCACTCTCTCTGGGACTATGTACTTGTTTAGTTTCTGGAGCTTTGAAAGTCCATATCTTTCATGTAAATCGTACATGAACATAGCACCAGCAGTGTAGAGGGCTTGTCTGTACTTTTCGTATGAAGCCTGACATAAAGGAACGTTAAGCTTCTGATAGTTCATTTTCCACTGGGAAAGGTCTTCCTCAGCTTCATCTCTATATCCCAATTTCTGAAGATTGAGGTACTCGTAGAAGTTGGCATTTCCTTCATCTATCCATCTTTCGTTTCCTGAAAACCAATAATGAGCGTACTCGTGGGACATTAAACCTGCAATCCCCTTCTTGTCTTTGTAGTAAGTCGCCATTCCAGTTCTTCCAAAGTTCAATCCAGAAATCTTTAACTCTGCCACTTCTTGTCTATTTATCTGGAATATGTAAATCTTGTCTATGTTCATTGGAAATGGAACTCCAGTCAGTCTCTCAAGGTTAGAGAGAATATCGTACGCCAACTCCAAGTTGTTTTTTGCAAAATCTGAATCAAAATACTTGGCTATGATTTCCAGTTTTCTACCCTTTAACCTTATGCTTTTCTTTTGCTCTTTATAGTCATAGGTTTCTATGAAAATTGCAACGTACTCCAAATCTTCAACGTCACTTTTCAAAGTAACTTTTCCCCCAGAGATACTCCTCTCTCCTTCAAATGGAAAGTCTACCACCATGCTCTGGGGATGTACCACCACCAGTTTTGTGGGATAGTACCCAAAGAAAGGATAGAATCTCACAAAACGTTCGATTTCAGCATATGCCGCAGGTTGAAAGGTTGAAGAAACTGTGTACTCATAAGTACTTCCATACTCCACAGGTTCTCTAAAACATACCTTAAATTCCCAATCTCCCCAAGTAACTTTTATAGTTCCATCTTCATCTCTAGCCTTCAGGTTTTCAAGTTGATGCCAAAATTCCCATGTCCAGCATGAATAGCTCTCTGGGGTGTTGTTGGTCATTTGAACCCTGAAGGTCATCTCTATTCTGTCTGGAAAAACCTCATAGGTTTGCTCAACTTCCATATTGAGTCCTTTGCTCCCACTCTCTATCGTCGTACTTACTGAAAAAAACAGAACAAAAATCAATACGAATGCTATTACCTTCTTCATAGAATCACAAAGTCCTATTTCCTTGGCGTTTTATAAGTCTTTCTATTGATTTTCATCTTAAATTCGAGTCATGAATTGAGCGTCGAATACAAAGCATTTAAAGAGGAACTCAATGCAAACGAAAGTAAATCTTCTAAGTAGAATAGGAATTGAATATAA
>JBHIDS010000260.1:0-2096 GCA_046760205.1 Candidatus Methanofastidiosia archaeon | reverse complement strand
ATCAAAGATTTCCGAATAAAATCTTATTTTTTTGAGGAATCGATGATTTTCGTACACTTTTTTCAAAAGTTTCTGAGGTAGCATAACCTTTATGTGTCTTCGCAGAGGTATAGGGAAAACCCTCTTGAATACAGAGTAAACACTCTTGGATATGGAGCGTGAATGATAATCTTAACCGATCGTGATGGACTTGAAGCTAAGCTATTTTTGTCCCAAAGCCGATTACTTTCGATTATTATTTAGAATCACAGCTAAAAGCGTTCAAAAGAAAAGCTCTGCAAAAACCCTATCTCTCAATCAAAATGAGCTTTCCCATGGTGGTGAGTTTTATGTTAAGCTTTCCTCTCTGGGTTCTGTCCACCTCTACCAATCCCAAATCTTCCAAGCCCTTTGAATCTCTTCCTCCCCTTATGTGGTAGCTTAAGAGAGACTTTTCAACCTGAGACTTCTCGGAGAGCTCATTTAGAGAATCCACAACTCCTCCAAGCCCTTTTAAGGCATTTAGAATTGCAAGCTTTGCATCTGAGACCACTTCAGAGTAGGAAAACTTCATGACTGGAGGAGGAATTGGAGTGTCATCCATAACATCAAAGGCTTGATTCCATTCACAAATACCCCAGACAAGGCGGCACATCCCATCTGTCTCGTTTCCCCAGCCACGTTTATGTATACATCGTCGTACTCCAAATTGGACATGAAGATGTCTGCAATGGTTTCAAGCATATCCTTTACAAGCTCCTCTCCAAGTGTTCTTATCTCCACCTTGATTCTCAAGACTTTGAGTTTTTCCTCTACATCCCTCGCCCTCTCTAAGTGCTCTTCATCTGTTATCAAGACTAGCTTTGAGACAGGGTACTCTCTCACTCCAGTCATTATTGGGGAGATGTCATCAGATACTGAGGCTATTTGAAGTATGCCCATACTTTAAATCTATAATCGATTATTTAAAGTTTTTGTTCAAGGGTTATACTCTAACTAAAACCTTTAACTTCATAACTCCAAAAGACTTTTAAGAGAAAGGTTTTATTTTCTTTATGGGCATAATTGTAGAATTGATAAAGCTCCCATTCAAGATAGTTCTTTTCATCCTACAGATGATTTTCAAGTTCTTCTGGTTTATTTTTTTGATGTTTGCACTGGTTGTGATAATCTTAATTCTCCTTTGGCTATTATAGGAAAACAAGAAACTGAGTTGCATAAACGGTTTTAAACTACTTTGGTATGAAATATAATGTTCTCTCCACGTCTTAAAGATGGGAATTGAGGTTGGTTGTTAAGGGAAAACTAACACGTGAGGAAGTTGTAATAATAAGCAAAGGCCTGCTGTCACCAAAAAATTTTAAGTCAGACATTGAAGATAGTCTAAAAAATCTCAACATGAGAAACGTTGACATATATTTAATACACGACCATGAAAAATTTTTTGTAAATTTTGATTCTTCAAGCGCAAAAAAAACCACAGAAAATATAATAAAACATTTAGAAGACAACGCTGAAAAAAGCAAGATTAAATATTATGGAATCTCCATAGGAGATTATTATCTCATGGAAAACAAATTCCTGTACCCAAATCTGGAGGAGATTTATTCTATTGCAGAAAAAGTCGCGGGCTCAAAAAACCATTTCAAAGTTGTTGAACTTCCTCTAAACATAGTAAGACCCGAAGCGCTCATCCAAAAAGATCAAAAAATCAAGGAAAAAAAATTATCTTTAATCGAAGCGGCGCATGACTTAAATCTCAATGTTATATCAACTGAAACGCTGTGCAGAGGTTCTGTGTCAGCCCATCCTCTGCTAAATAAAATTGATGGCGCAACTCTCTTCCAAAAGGAAATACAATTAATGCGCTCACTCCCAAACATAACAACCGCGCTGTTCGGGTCCAAGAACCCCGCGCACGTAAAAGAGAACATGAAGGTAAGAGAGCTTCCTTGTATAAATCATAAAAGAGCGCTGGATACGTTTCTAAATGTCACATCTGATTTGAAAAAGGAATGGTGGATAAAGAAGGCGAGCCGTTGATTTAATGTCTGTTAATGCATTGATCCAAATTCAGTATGGATTCTGAGGATCATTGAAAACCGTCCACCAGTTGA
>JBHIDS010000259.1:0-2102 GCA_046760205.1 Candidatus Methanofastidiosia archaeon | reverse complement strand
AAAAAGAAATAAGAGACGATGAATGGGAAGATTATGCCTTGAAATTCTATGAAGAGAAAATGAAAGAGTGAGGCTTGGAACTAAAATCCTTTTAGGTTGGAACCATGCATCACATCGAGATTTCTCCCTCTGGCATAACTTTATATTCTTATTGAGAAAAAAATGGGCATGCCTTCCTTCAAACTCAGATCTTCCTTCAAACCCAGAGGAGACCAGCCCAAAGCTATAAAAAAGCTCTCAGAAGGCCTTCAGAAAGGTTTAAAGCACCAAGTACTTTTGGGAGTCACAGGTTCTGGAAAGACTTTTACCATTGCAAATGTCATTCAAAAGGTTCAAAAGCCGACCCTTGTGATCTCCCCAAACAAAACCTTGGCAGCTCAGCTCTTTACAGAGTTCAAAGCCTTCTTTCCAGAAAATGCTGCGGAGTACTTTGTATCCTACTATGATTACTATCAGCCTGAGGCATACATTCCCAAAACAGATCTCTACATTGCAAAGGAAACCTCTGTGAACGAGGAGATAGAGAAGATGAAGCTCTCTGCCACAAGTTCTCTTGTAGCGAGAAGAGATGTGATAATCGTGGCAAGCGTCTCCTGCATCTATGGTTTAGGTTCTCCTGAGGACTACTCTGGACTCACCTTGAGGCTTTTTGAAGGACAGAGAATTGAGAGGGAGAAGATTTTGAAAAAGTTGGTGGAAATCCAGTACCAGAGAAACGATTCAGACCTCTGGAGAGGAAGATTTAGAGTGAGGGGAGATGTGATAGAGGTACATCCATCCTATGGAGATACCCCGGTGAGAATAGAGCTTTTTGAAGATGAGGTGGAGAGAATCTCTGAGATTCACCCTGTGACTGGTGAAAGAATATCAAAAATGAGTCATATCCATATCTATCCAGCAAAGCACTACGTCTCACCTGAGGAGAGGACTAAGAGAGCCATCGATGCCATAAGAAGAGAGCTTGAAGTGAGATACAGATATTTCAAAGAGAATGGAAAGCTCTTGGAAGCTCAGAGATTGGAGCAGAGAACAAAGTACGATCTTGAGATGCTCAAAGAAATTGGTTACTGTACTGGCATTGAAAATTACTCCCTCCATTTTGATGGAAGAAATGTGGGAGATCCGCCCTACACCCTTTTGGACTACTTTCCAAAGGACTACTTGGTTATAATCGATGAGTCCCATGTGACAATACCTCAAATTGGCTCAATGTATGAGGGAGATTATTCAAGAAAGAAAAGCCTTGTAAAGTATGGTTTTAGACTTCCCTCAGCCTTTGATAATCGTCCCTTGAAATTCTCTGAGTTTGAGGGGAGGGTTAATCAGATTATATATGTCTCTGCAACCCCAGGTTCATATGAGATCAAAAGGTGTCAGAATCTAGTTGAGCAGATAATTCGTCCAACAGGTTTGGTGGACCCTGAGGTTTTTATAAGGCCAACAGAAAACCAGATAGACAACTTGGTTTCAGAGATTAGAGATAGAGAGGGAAGAGAGAGGGTTTTGGTTACAACTTTGACGAAGAGGATGGCAGAGGACCTTGCAGATTATCTCAACGACTTGGAAATCAAGGTTAGGTATCTACACTCTGAAATTGATACCCTAAACAGAGTGGATATAATAAGGGATTTGCGACTTGGAGTTTTCGATTGTCTCGTTGGGATAAATCTCTTGAGAGAGGGGCTTGATCTTCCAGAGGTCTCTCTCGTTGCAATCCTGGATGCAGACAAGGAGGGATTTTTGAGAACAGAAACCTCTCTCATACAAACCTTTGGGAGGTGTGCAAGGAACGTCAATGGCAAAGTGATAATGTATGCCGATCACATCTCAAAAGCCATGGAAGCCGCCATAAGGGAAACCATAAGGAGGAGAAGGATTCAGATGGAGTTCAATCAAAGGCATGGTATAACTCCAGAGAGCATAAGACACGAGGTAATGGCGAGAATGAGTCAAAAGGAGAAGGAAGAGAAGCTTGAGCTCAAAGAGGAGGTTCCAAACATCGTAGAATTCTTGGAGAGAGAGATGCTCGTTGCGGCAAAGAACTTGGAGTTTGAGAAGGCTGCCATGTTTCGAGACAAGATTAGGGAGTTGAAGGGGGAGGT
>JBHIDS010000258.1:0-2105 GCA_046760205.1 Candidatus Methanofastidiosia archaeon | reverse complement strand
AAACATCAAAAATTGCCCTAAAACCCTTTAACACACCCTTATCCATCAATTTGTTAAGTTCTGGAGAAACTGTTTGGGGCGAGAGTCTAATTTTTTTTGAAATATCAATTTTTCTTGGAAAAGTTCTCATGAACTCAATGCTTTCCAAAATTTTTTTATCAGTTTTACTCAGCCTCATAGTATTATTTATGTAAAGGTGCTTAAAAGTCTTTTTATCATAGATTTTCTTAAAATATTTTTACAAAAATCTTAATTAACCGAAACGTTTATATAGGTAAAGTAGATGTTTATATGGAGGTTTCAAATTTGAAACACAGAGAGGCGAAATACATGAAGAAAGAATTCTTTATCCTCGCTTTAGTCTTTACAATAGTTGCCTTGGGTTTCTCTGTGGTTAACTTTTTGGATGCAGATCCTCAGGCCAATTATGTGGGATCTGACACTTGTAAGATGTGTCATAAGGACAAGCATGAGGATTGGAGCAAAACTCTTCACCCTAAAATGATTCAGGAGACTAACCCCAGTACTGTGATTGGAGACTGGACAACAAACAATACCCTGACTTTTGAGGGAAAAACAACAACTATGTTTACAAAGGGTGGAAAGTACTATGTTACAACAATAGGACCAGATTCTGAGAAATACACCTATGAAGCAATCTACACCATAGGAAGTTACTGGAAACAGAGGTATCTCACAAAGTTTGAGAATGGAGAGTTGCACATTCTTCCAGTTCAGTGGAACGTTGAAACCCAAGAGTGGGTGGACTATCATGGCTTGAAGAAGCACAAACCTGGAGATGGAGCATACTGGAGTGATAAGCAAAGAATTTGGCAGAACAAGTGTGCAGGATGTCATGTTACAGGACTTGAGATAAACTATAACGCAGCAAATGACACCTACAACTCAACTTGGGCAGACAATGGAGCAGGTTGTGAGGCATGCCATGGTCCAGGTTCAGAACATGTTGCTGCTGGTGGAGACAAGACAAAGATTACGAAGACTCTTTCTTCTGAGATTTGTGGTTCGTGCCACACCAGAGGAAAGGATGTATCTGGAAAGTATGGTTTTCCCTTTGGTTACAAACCTGGGGATAATGTTTCTGATTATTATCAGCCAGACCAACCAAAAATTGGGGAGGTCACAAAGAGATTTTGGCCAACTGGAGATTCAAAGAGTCATCACCAACAGTATCTTGATTGGATACAGTCAGAGCATGCAGAAGCTTTAGAAACTTTAAAAAAGAGTGAACATGCCCAAGACTTCTGTCTCCAATGTCACTCTGAAGATTACAGACATGCAGAAGAAGGAGAAAAACCAACCTTGGAAACTGCTGAGTTCAGTGTTGAGTGTGTAACCTGTCACAGCCCCCACAAGGCAGTAAATGAACATCAGTTGAGAAAAGAGGGAAAAGAACTCTGTGGAGAGTGCCATACTACTGGGGAGTCAAAGCCAGGCGATGCTGTCCATCATCCAAATGTAGAGATGTTTACTGGTAGCATTCATGACAAGGCTGGTGTAAGCTGCAACAACTGCCACATGCCAAAGACTGCAAAATCAGCAATCGCATACGATATTTCCAGTCATACCTTCAAGGTTGTACTGCCAGAAACTGGAATTGAGTACAACATGCCTGATTCTTGTACCTCTTGCCACACAGACAAAACAAAGGAAGAAAAACAGGCTGAAATTGATGCACGACAATCAGAAGTCAAGGCTTTGATAGAAGAGATTGAGCCTTTGGTGACAGCTACAGAAGAGGCAATAAAGGCTAAGGAGGAGGAAGGAGTTTCAGAGGAAAAGCTTGCAACAGCTAAGGATGCCTACAACATTGCCAAATACAACTTAGACATGGCAAAAGAAGATGGAAGCTTTGGTATTCATAACTATGATAAGTCTATAGAGCTTTTGAATGAGGCAAAGAAAAAGGCTAACGAAGCCAAAGCAGCTGCAGAGGAGACAAAGGCACCTCTCTCAACGTTGGCGTTGATCTTTGGAATGGTGATTGCAGTTTACCTCCTTTCAAAAAGAAACTAACCTTTCTTTTCTCTTTTTGTATCTATTTAGTTTTTTGATGTGACCTTGCAGACTAACAATTTTCTTGA
>JBHIDS010000257.1:0-2107 GCA_046760205.1 Candidatus Methanofastidiosia archaeon | reverse complement strand
TGGTGAGGTTGAGCTTGAGTTCTGCACTATCTATAGTGATGTTATCTGGAAGAGCAGAAATATCAAAGTGAAGAAGGCTTCTTTTTCTAATCTCATATTCCTCTAACCCTACCATTAAATACCAATCTGATCCATAGTTTTGAGTAGACTCAAGTTCATCAACCCAAGAATCTGCAATAGGGTTTAGAACTATGGTTTGGGTATCCTGCATTTTGTAAAAGGTGTTTGGAGAGGTTGCCAGAACTGCAAAGCTACTCATTACTAAGAAAAAGATTGTAAGTAAGCCTGAGATCTTAAAACCAATCCTCATCCTCACTCAAACCACTTATATAATTATTGACACTTATAGTATAAATAGTTTTCGCTATTGAATTCTCACCTACCTTCGAGCATCTCCTCCAAATCTCCCTTCATCTCTCGATACTGCTCTTCTGAAACTTCTCCCTTTGCCCTTCTCAACTTCAAAATCCTCAAAGCCTCCTCCACATCCTCTGTTTCCCTCTCACCTTTGTACCCTCTCAGGAGATATGATGCCATGGTTCCAGAAAGTACGCCTATGATTCCAATTCCAGTAAACATGAGAATTACCCCTATGACCTTCCCAAGAGGAGTGATTGGAACCTTGTCCCCGTATCCAACTGTGGTAACTGTTACAATACTCCACCAGATTGCATCCCCAATACTT
The DNA here is from genome assembly GCA_046760205.1 of Candidatus Methanofastidiosia archaeon. Classification (GTDB taxonomy): domain Archaea; phylum Methanobacteriota_B; class Thermococci; order Methanofastidiosales; family SZ-28-30; genus JBHIDS01. The sequence goes on along the minus strand of JBHIDS010000257.1, from coordinate 1,422 downwards.
TTGATGTCTGGATTAACCCTTCTCTCAAAGAAAAAGATTCCATAAGATGAGAACAAAAGAATTGTGATGACGACCACAACCATGTACTGAACCTCGTTTCTCACAAAGCGTTTCTGATAGAGTCTTGAAAACCTTCTCATTAAGGCAAACACCCTCACCAGCCTGAAGAGTCTGAAGATTCTAAAGGTTGCTGAGACATTTATCATCGTAAAGGGAATCATCCCAGGAATCTCAAGCCAACGAGCCTTGAAGTATGCTTTTCTGTCCTCCTCCTTTAAAATCCTTACAGAAAATTCAGCGATAAAGATCATGCAAATCCAGAAGTCTATTCTGTGAATGAGAATCACTTTTCGCTTTACCTCCTCTAGATTTTCTGGGGTGATTGTAATGGTCATCTCGTAGAAAAGTAGGAAGATTGTGATGAGAGCAAGAACTATCATCACAACATCGGTGTAAAACCCAATTTTTTCTCTTTTCATAATTTCAATTCTCTTTGATTTTATAAGGTTTTCGCTGATTTTATAGGGGATATGTCTTGTCAAGGAACCAAGGCATACCAATTGATATGAATGTTAGCTACGGGTTAGGAGGTATAGTTTGATAGACATCAAAAACATCCAAAATAGCGGCACGCCCATACCGAGCCTTTGCACCAATCCACCAACAGGAGCAAAAATTGGAAACATTGTAAGGGGTGAAAGAATTACTGCGACAATGCCCAGCATTAGGGATAAGAGCCACCAGTAGCTTTGCCAGTTACTGTCTTTTCGTAAGGGGTAAGCAATGATGAGAATGGCCAGGGGCATAACGATAGCAGGAATCGTAGAAGTAATTATATGTCCTTTTCCGATGAGTGTGACATTGTTACAGCCTGGGTCGCAGGGGAAGAAGCCCACCGCAAACATGAATATGCCTGCTATTATTATGAGGATGGCACAAATCGTCGCAATTATGTGTTTGCTAATGCCTCGGTAGAGGCTGAATCCAAAGAGAATGATGAAGATGCCCAGTAATGAAAAGCCAAAGGTGTTCATAATGATACCGTGTGGAGCGTCAACAGCACCAAGCTCGCTCATGAATTGACTGATAGGGTTATAGCCAGGCCACATCATACCCAACACTGTTAATACAATGGCATATATGATAGGTCCAACAATTCCACAGATGGCTAGGATTTTTTGAAGAGTATCAGAAGGGTAATCAGTCATAGGCAATTTGAGGAAGACTCTCTTAAAAGCATTTCGATAGATTTGGCTTTGAGACAAAAATAGCTTAGCCCCTCATCCCTAAGACTCTTTCATCATCTGGAGTGAGAATCACCTTTCTGACATGAACTTCGGCATTATACTCCCGAGTCCAGCAGCTCCTTTCTCCAGTAACGATACCTCCCTCCATGGGAGCTTGTATATTGTCTGTAGAACT
>JBHIDS010000256.1:0-2107 GCA_046760205.1 Candidatus Methanofastidiosia archaeon | reverse complement strand
CTTTGAAAAGTCCTCTGTAAATAAACTTTCCTGGAATTCCGTAGGTAAATTTTATATCTTTTCTGGCTTTTCTGAAATTTGTGCGAGCAAGGTTGGTGTAGATTCCGGAAAGTCTGTACTCTGGAAGAGTTACTGCATCAAGGTCTTGGGCTCCAAGTAAGGTTCTGTCAAAGAACTTGAAACCTATGGGAATGATGGCTGAGTGTCCCACGAGTCTTCCTTCATCTTCTGCAATAAAGATGTTTTTAAAGAATCCAAAGGGGTTTTTTTTGTACTTCCATCTCCAATACTCGAGAGAGTGCCATCCATACTTAACCGAATTCATGAGAAAAACGATCTTTTCTTCATCGCCCTCTTGATACCTTCTCATTTGCCATTTTTTACTCAATCCTTCACCTCAGATATGGCTTTGCTCTCATAAAAATCTCATTTTTACCGTTGTCATAAAGCTTGTCAAAGTTTTCATCAAAGTAGGAGAGATTCTCGAGAATTGGGGAGAAACCCAAATAGTAGAAAAAAAGGGCTTCGTCTGGAATGGTTCTCAGGACATAATCACAACCCTTACTTGGAAAGCCTTGATAGTTCCAGATGTTGATACGATACAATCCCTTCATCATTCGATGGGGATCGTAAAAGTAGACGATGGAGGGCTCTTCAATCAAGTATTCAGTTTCGCTCAAGGTGTTTTTAACAAAGTACTTTCCTAACTCAAGGGTAGAGTCTGGCATTATTCTAAAGGACTCGTCCCCAACATAGGCTATGGGATGCAGGAGAATGAAAAAAGTTAGGATTACAAAGGAAAATCTACTATGTCTTAAAAAAACCCCAATGAAAAATGCGAAAGAGATGGTTGAGAAGAAGTATATCCTCTGAAATATCTCTCCACCATAACCCAGGGGGAAGAGAAGTATAGATGCAAAAAGGATACTCGTGGGAACCACATACGAATCTCTCTCTCCAGAATCTCTTAATCTAATCAATTTCAAAAGACAGAGGAAGGAAAGAAAATAGCCACTTAAAATGAAAAAGAAACGAGCGAGGAAAACTATTCCATATGAAGTTGTAAGGTTTGAAAAGGCTATAGACTCTCTTCTGAGAGTGAGGGAAGTCCAGAAAATATCGAAATCATAAAAGGAGGAGAGAATGCGTAAAAGCTTTGTCTCAAAAATCACAGTGGCTATATAAATCGTGAAAACTATATATATAGTTCCGAGGCCAAGAAGAAATTTGGGATTTAATCCTTTGTCTTTCTTCAACACAAAGGAAATAATCATCGAAACAAAAACTATGGATAGTATCTCCATTCCCATCAGTGGATGAACGAATTGAATGCTGATGAAAATCAAAAACAAAAGAGGAATGAGCTTAGATTTATCTTTCATCTGAAAATAGTTCTTTGTAAATAGGTTTAGGAATAAAAGAAAGAGAACATACGAGAGGAACTGTGGACCAAAGTAGGTTGGAAGAAACCAAAAGATAGAAAAGAAGAAAGCTGTTGAGAGTACTGATCCCTTCATGTCATTTGGAAGAATCAATCTATTGAAAACTATCACATAAAAGGCGATCAGAGGCATGAGAGAGGGAACAGAGTACTTAATCGTAGTTTCGAGGGAGATTCCAAGAACTGTATTTGCAACTGCTGCAAAGATAGGAAACCCACTGTAGTGTATGTAGGGCTGAAATTTCACATAGGATTCTGTGACTAGATTTTTATCTTGCAAAATCCCCTTAGCAATAGAGACAAACCTGTAGGACAGTCCATGTCTTGCGTTGGGTTCGATCAAGTAGAAGGTGACGAAGAGAATTAAAATCAAAACCATGGTGTTTAGAATTAGAAGTTTCTCACTCTCAATTTCAAAGGTTTTTTTGAAGGAGAAAACCACAAAGATCAAGGCAATCCAAAAGTATATTGGAAGTTCACTTAAGATTCCCAAAAATACATTTGGCTTTAAATAGTAAACGTAAGTGGAGTTTATGGTTAGCAACCAAAACATAATAGAAACTAAACACATGATAAGTGCAATCTTTTTGTTTCTCATAGTTTCTCAACTCACATAACCCAATCCCTTAAGCCTTTCTTTGATCCTCTCTCTATCCTTTTCAGAGT
>JBHIDS010000255.1:0-2121 GCA_046760205.1 Candidatus Methanofastidiosia archaeon | reverse complement strand
AGTTCCTGAAGACGAGATTTTAAAGATTGCAAGGGAGAAAAAAGTGGACATGATAATTTTGAGGCATAAAGACAAGGGATTGATGGAAAGTCTTGTTGGAAGAAATGTTACTGAGAAAATTCTGAAAAACACTAAGGAAAAAGCTTTAGTGTTGGATTAGCTATCCAATTCTTTTTTAATGTGAGAACATATTTCAGGTATTAATCTTTCAACTTCTGGACTTAATTTTTCTGAAAAGGTATGAACATTCTTTACCTCAACACCAAAAACAACTATTTTTTTAGGCATTCTTTTCCTGTAGTATTTTTTTCCAATCTCTATTACATCTCTGAAACCCACATCATGGGATGCTGTGTGCAAGGTTTTTTCAAAATCCTCTATTTCAAGTTTGTACACTTTTCCAATTTCCTCTCCAAGCATTATTGCATCAATTATCACAACTTTGTCAAAATCAAAAATCAATTCCAGGATATTCAAACCTGCAAGACTTGTTTTTTGAAATTTTATGTTTTTGTTTTTCACTTCCCTTTTCAAAAAATCAACAACATGAAATCCCACACCATCATCTGAGAGTATTGGATTTCCAAGACCAAGGACAAGGATTTTCATAGATTTTATTTGAGAGAAGATTTAAAAAGATAAGGGAAAAAATAAAATTATCTTTTTAGTTGTTTGTACAGCCTTTTCTCAGAATCATATATGTTTACTTCGAGAGGCATTTGTCCAGGAAGGAAATGTGTTGCACAGGCAAAGCAAGGGTCATAAGCCCTGAAAGCCATCTCCACCATGTTTAAAAGTGAATCAGAAACTTCTCCATTCTTGATTAAACCCTTTGCTGCATTTCTCACAGACATTGCAATTGCTCCTGAGTTGTTTGTTGTTGCAACTATTAAATTTACTTTTTCTATCAACCCCTTCTCATCCAGCTTGTAGTGATGAATCAAAGTTCCCCTGCAAGCCTCCACAATTCCAACACCTTCTCCAGGTTCTGAGACAGGGTTTTTAATATCTTTGGAAGTTATTTCTGGGTCTTGAACAAGCTCCATCAGTCTTTCAGTTGCATACAAGAGTTCTATCAGCCTTGCCCAGTGGAAGGCAAGGGTTGAGTTTACAGGTTTTCCTCCAAGAGTCTCATACATTTTTTCATACTCTTCCTGTGCAAGGGGGGTTGCCATTCCCTCTGATGCATTCAATCTTCCAAGAGGTCCAACCCTGTATATGCCACTGTCCTCTCCATCTTTTAGACCATAAAATCCAATAGCTTTTAGATAAGGGAATTTTATGTAGGACCATTCTTCAACATGCTCTGAAACATGGTTTAGATAATCTTTGGGCTCAAATTTTACAAATTCATCCCCTTTTTGGTTTGTGACTCTTACCACTCCATCGTAAAAGTTCACCTTGTTGTTCTTGTCCACCAGCCCCATGTTGTAGGTAGAAAGTTGGTATGGGTCTGAAAGAATCAAATCAACATAGTCCTTGTTCTTCAAAACTATGTCGTTGAAGAGTTTTAAGGAAAACTTTGCAAACTCAACACAGAACTTTCCCATCTCTTCAATTTCCTTTCTCTCTTCCTCTGTTATTGGTTTTGATACACCTCCTGGAAGACCGCACACAGGATGGGTTGCCTTTCCTCCAAGAATTGCAGTTATCTTCTGTCCATAGGCTCTGTGTTTTATTACTTCTTTTCCAACTTCAATTCCAGCTTTTGCTATCACACCAAGAACATTTCTCTCTGCTGCAGGAGCCTGGAGTCCCACAACAAAGTCAGGTCCTCCGAGAAAGTAGAAGTGAAGAATATGGTCATATATGTAGTATCCACAGTACATCAGCTCCCTCAACTTTTTTGCAGCCTCAGGGGGTTCTGTGTTGAAGGCTGCATCCAGTGCCTTTGTTGAGGCAAAGTGATGTGCCACTGGACAAACTCCACAGATTCTTGAGGTAATTTGTGGCATATCTTCAGCTCTTCTTCCCTGACAAAATCTTTCAAAACCTCTCAGTTCTGGAATTTGAAGGTATGCATTCTCCACATTTCCCTCATCATCTAAAAAAATCTCTATCTTTCCATGACCTTCCAACCTTGTTATAGGATCAATGGTAATTCTATTCATTTAATCACCT
>JBHIDS010000254.1:0-2134 GCA_046760205.1 Candidatus Methanofastidiosia archaeon | reverse complement strand
TTACCATTATTTCATTAGACGAAGTCTCATGGCGAAATAATTTTGGGACTCTACACAGATTTGGAGGATAAAAAAGTTTATAAGTAACAACTACTTTTTAAAAGTAATCTTTATTGAAGGTGGCAGAATGGAGAAAATCAGAACAGGCGTTGCTGGACTGGATGAAATGCTTGGTGGAGGTTTGATCCGAAACAGGGTCTACCTCTTGTGCGGAGGACCTGGAGTAGGAAAAACCATCTTTGGAATGCAGTTTTTAGCTCAGGGACTGAAAGAGGGAAAGAAGGGGATGTTTATTTCTCTTGAGGATTCTGTGGAGGAACTCAAGGAGAACATGGCTTCCTTCATCTGGGGACAGCACAAGTTGAAGGGAATAGACATTTTGGATGCGACACCAGAGATAAAGACTGGAACATGGAAGATAAAGGGGTACGCCATGTACGCAGATGTGGATTTGAACGTTACAAACTTGATAAACACCATAGAGAAGAGAACCAGCTTCAACAAGCCTGAAAGGTTGGTTGTAGATTCTGTCACTTCCTTGGAGTTGATGTTTTCCAACGAGGCTGAGAAGAGAAAGGCAATGTTGGGCTTCATGAGATTTCTCTCAGCCATTGGATGCACCTCACTACTCATCTCAGAATCAGATCCAAATGAGCCAACGAGTCTTGGACACCTTGTATCTGGGGTAATCTATTTCGCCTCCCTGATTCGTGATGGAGGAGTTCGAAAGGTAGTTCAGATTCAGAAGATGTGTGGATCAGATTTTGATGAGAAGCTAAGACTTTATGGATTTACCAACAAAGGAATGGTAGTTCTACCAAAGGAAAAGATAGTATGAGAAAGCCTTCAAATTCAACGATCGATTCTCAAATTCTCTACAGAGGAAGAAGCTATCTTGAGGAATTAGTGAGAAGAAGCATAGAGAGAATGGTTCAAAGTCTCAAGTTTGAGGTTTCCATCTTTTTCGAGGTTGAACTTCAGAGTGTGGAGGATGATGGTGAGAGCTGGAATCTGAAGTATCTCCTCCTAACCACCCTTTACAGCGAAAATTTTAAAACTCACTTAGAGATAAAGACCTCAAGAAAAGATGGTTCTATTTTAAAATCCTCTAAGATAAGGGTGGAGAAGGGGATGAAGGTGTGGACCTCAATCATCTTTTTCAGGCTCTTTATGAGGGAAATCAAAAAAAGTTTGGAGGTTTTAAAGCTTTTAGATAAAAACTACAAGCTCTTTCTAAAAAAGGTTAAGAAGATCTCTCCAAAACTCGAAAAGAGAAAGCTTGTGATAGAGATCTATGAGCTCAAAAGATTCTATGAGAAAGGTCAGTTTGGGATTTTGCATGAAACCCTAAATCACATAAAAGGGTTGAGAGACGAGTTCAACGTTCAAATCCTTCAAGCTCCGAGGGAACCTTTGAAGAAAAGGTGCATTGCAACTTTTCTTCTACTTGAAGGTTATCTATCAAAGTTGAACTCAGCCTCCAACTTCTTAGATGCCATCAATGCCCACTTCAATACCTATATACTATCCTTAGAACATGGCACGATTGAGGACAAGAAGAAATTCCAAGACACTACTCAAATAAATCTCAAGAGAGCTTCAAAAGAGTTCAAGAAAGCATCTTCTATCTCAAAAAAAATGATATCTGAGGTCAAAAAACTTTTAAAAGGCTACGAGAGATTTTTCAAAGATACTTTAAGTCAAAGAACTTCTCTATCCCTTAGAGGAATTCTTCCCAATTTGAGGCGATGAAATGAGAGTTTTGAGCAAGAAGAAAGACGAGATCCAAATTCTCTTCAAGGCTTCCGAAAACTTAACGGTTGGGAGTATTCTAAAGGTTGGGGAAATAATCTCCCAGGTCATAGATATAGAGTACACAACCCCCATAGACTTTTCCTCTAATTCCGAAGTTACCCCTTTTCTAAGGACAGCCAGATGTAAGATAAGGGGAAAAGTTGAAGGGAAAAGGTTCAACAGAAGTGTAACAGAGCTTGTGATAGAAGATCCAAATACTCCCATAGAGACTTTAAGTGGCAAAGAGATCATGCGTATTCTGGATTTTAAATCTGAGTTTAAACCTATTCTTGGAGAAACCAAGTTCTCAGAACCCAACCCATTTCCCATACTCCTCGAT
>JBHIDS010000253.1:0-2173 GCA_046760205.1 Candidatus Methanofastidiosia archaeon | reverse complement strand
AGTACGTTGTCTTGCATCCCTACCAATCTCTTGAAAACCTTGACCAAATTGGGATTGTCCTGAACCCGCATGTTGGTGTTATGGATCGGATTGTCATCATTCTCCCAAGCTTCATTCCACCAAGAAAAGCCGATTATGCGAGACCAGCGGAATGTGGTGATGTCTTCCAATGCCCTATTTGCCCAAGCAGCTTGATCGACATTTGGATGACCAGTAGTAACACCGAATTCCAAAATGACAATGGGTTTGCTCTTACTCAACAAAACAAGTCTTGGATACACTTCATCCATATTTTCACGAAACTGTGGATATTCCTCATCCATTGGCGTTTGAGCACCATACACACTCACACCAATCCAATCGACCCATTCATCTCCAGGGTAATATTGCTCCAAACGATTCCATGGTTCATCTGGATAATCCTTGTTATTCACATGAAAAACCCAGATAATGTTATAGGCACCCTCTTCTCTCATAATCCGAATGATGTGGCGGTAGGCATCCCGAAATTTTTCTGGACCATCAGCCAAAGTAGGATCGCCATAACCGTCTAACGTACCACCACCATTCCAAATCCCGTTCCAGGAAAACCATTCTCCGTTGACTTCAGTTCCGTACTCGACAATGAGAGGAGATGCAAAGACTCGGGCAGCCTGTGCCCAAGAATGCAGATCAACATCAAACTCCCCGTTGATAATACGATCCAGGGTGAATGTAGGTTCAGAAATGTTTTGTTCCTCACTACTTCTTAGCATCAGGCGAATAAAGGGAATACTTCCAGTATTTCGGATCCAAGTGGCAGTTTTGATGGGAAAACTCCTCCCCTTATACCAGTTATGAGAAAAATAGACCCATGTTGCTGATTTTTCTACCATTCGTTCATATGAGGAGAGTCCTTCAGGTGTTATTTCGTCTTCTTCTTCATTCACTCCACCAGGAAAAACTGCATGATATATTTGACCTTTTGGAGGAATGCCTACCACACGTATGGTAGATTCTTTTGTAGTAGGAGGTGTTGTGGGAGGAGCAGTTACAGTAGGCATGCTGGTTGTTTGTGGTGGTTTTGGTGTTTGTGTTGGTTTTGGTGTTGGCTCTGAAATAGGGACTTGACCCAAACATCCAACAATAAGTGAAAGTAGAAAAATCAAGGGTAAAAACCTCATGCTCAAACGTGAAACCATGCTATTCAATAGTCTTTTTGTATTTATAAGTTTTTTCTGTGGTTGATTCTGCATCTTAATGGAAAGCTATAAAAGCCATGCTATGAGTGGGGAAGAGGTGATTGATATTCATCTCTACATCTTCTACAGCGGAGAGTTTGGAGAGATATTTGTAGGACACCTCATAAATGCGAGAAACTTCTGTATCTCCTGTGGAGAGAGGTGCACCTATTGTAGAGATGGAAGGGGAATAGAATTTGGAGAGAATATCTTGGGCGTCACATATATTCCAGCAGAACTTCCACCTTTCATCAAGAATCCTAAAATCTATCTTCCCAAGAGCTTGCCCAGAGTAGATATCATGGTAGCGATAAATCTGCACCCAGACATTTTGATGGAGATTCCAGTGCTTTCAAAAAAATCCTCAAGTACAGGAATAATCTTTCCAATAGAGAGTCCTTCATGGATACCTCCAGGTCTTGAAAGACAGCTTCAAGAGCTTTGTGAAGAACTCTCTCTTGAGTACGCCTTTCCAAAACCATTCTGTTCTCTTTCTGAGGATGTAAACCATCCAAAGATCAACGATTTCATCGAATACTTTAAAAGTGGTAGACCCAAGATAGAGGTTGACCTTGAAGAAGGGATGATTAAGAATGTTAGATGCCTTACAAGCGCTCCCTGTGGTAACACTTATTACGTCTGTGAGATGCTGAGAAATGTTGCCTTAGACGAAAAGCTTCCAGAGAAGATCTCAGAGGCACATCACGCCTATCCCTGTACTGCAAGCATGGAAATAGATCCTATTTTGAAAGACTCAATCATGCACAAGTCAGGTTACATAATTAGAGAGGAGGTTTTGAAAGCTATTGAGAAAGTTAAACCCTTAAAGGTGAAGAAGTGAGAAAACTCTTAATCTCAAAAGAGTACGGAGCTTGGGCAATGCTTTTGGTGCCTTTCTTTGTAACTCTTGGAGTGATCTGGGAATTTAATTTTGAAAGCCTCTTGGCTCTTCT
>JBHIDS010000252.1:0-2180 GCA_046760205.1 Candidatus Methanofastidiosia archaeon | reverse complement strand
GGGACAGCAGAGATTTATGTTTACGAGATAGTTTGGGGAACTCGAAAATTTGAAGATTCAGCTTTTGGGTTCCTCGATGTTCCACCAAAGAATTTTGATCATTGCAAAATTCAAAATAAGGAAATTATTTTGGTTCTGGGGGAGAATCCAATCTTTGTTGAGAGTTTCTACTCAGAGGTGATGATTTGAAAAAACCTTCAATCTATGATTTGTTTGCCCTTTCCCTCATAGTACTTCTAACCCTTCTCACTCTTTGGAGATTTCAGATATTTCCGATTTTCATAGACATCTACTACCACACCTCTGTCATGATTGGGTTCGATATGGCTGGAGGTATTACAACATGGGACTTCTGGGAGTATGCTCCAGAGGGAAGGGTACATCTTTACGCTCCTCTTCTCCATGTACTCATGCTCATGATGCTCAAATCAGGATTAAGTGTAGAGTTCATTGCCAAATTTACAAGCTTTGTGATGTTTCCCCTATCTCAGATGACCTTGTGGTTCTTCATGAGAGAAATTTACTCAAGAAGAAGTGGTTTTTACTCGGTTCTTCTTCTCTCAGTCTCTCAGAAGTACTTCTTTAGTCAGGCTGTCACCTCTGCAGCCTCTCTCACCCTGATCTTCACTCCCTTTATATTTTGGGCCCTTGAAAAAAACAGAATTAAAACAGCGATCGTTCTCTTAACTGCCACCCTTTACTCTCACATCGGAATAGGACCTCTCTCCTCCTTAGCCTTACTCATCTATGGGTTAGTCTATAGGAGAAGAACCAAAGCTACTCTAAAGATTTTGATAACCTCTTACCTCCTTTACCTACCTTGGCTTTTTAGAATTTTGATGAATTTGGACGTGATAAGAGCAGGAAGTCCAAGAATGACTTTTGCCCTTGAAGAACATATCTTATTGGTTCTGTTCGCAATTCTTGGAATTGGAGTAGGTTTTCTCAAGAGAGGAAAGTACTGGATTCCGACCATATACCTTGTATCCCTGGTTCCAATTCTCTTCTCATACTCAATGAGGTTTTCCCACCACTCCACTCTACCTCTTGCAATGCTTGGAGGACTGAGTTTGAGTTTTATCGATGTGGAAATTTGTAAGAAGGTAAACACGAAAATTCTGGGTGTGGGGCTTGCCCTGTCTTTACTTTTAATTTTGAATTTTTTCAATCCTGTTTCAATGATTGGTGAGAGAGGTTTTATCCTTCGTCTCGATCCAACGTTGATTCAAAAACTCATCATTTTTGAGCCTTCATCCCGCTTCAGCTCCAACAATATGAGTGAAGAAAATCTAGCCCTGTGTGATTTTATAGAAAAAAACACCAATCCCTACGACATAATAGATATTAGGAATGGACCTATGGGTGTTTTCATCACCACTTTCACAGGTAGAGCCACCACCTCAGGAATGTGGCACGAAGTTCAACCAGAGGGAGGAAATCCTCATGGTTCAAAGTTAGTAATCATTGAAGAAGGACCTCAGAGGGAAGCAATACCTTTTGAGAAATTGCCTTTCTTGAAAGAGATTGGAAGGGTTGGGAGGTACACTATTTATGAGAATACCAGTGCACAGGAAGATGGGATGAGAATCTCTGAGGCTATTGTGCCCTGGTGGCTTGCCTTTGCTTTCGTTTTTGCTGGGTTTTTTGTCATAGGTTATGATGTTCTGAGAGGAAGGAAAATGAGATCTGATTTACCCCGGAGAAGGTATGAGGGATTGCCCTATCCTGTCCATTCCAATGACAGAAGAGAAAAGAATTTGAAAAATGAGAAATTTACATATTTTCTTGTAATTCTGATCTTTTTTGCATTTCTCCTTGGTGGAATGTACTTCTACTCAAAAACTCTCTCAAGGAGGGATCTTAGGGAAAGACCGCCCCTGAACCCAGGATTTAACAACCTGCCCCAAAAACCTCCTCAATTCAGAGATAGTCTAGACTCTCACTTTGAGAAGGCATCTGAATTTTTAAGACAGGCATTGGAAAGGGATAGAGAGGCTATTTCAAAGGCAGCTTTTGAGTTTAGAGCGATAGCTTTGGAGATTGACAACCCAAAGATTTCAGAGGAGGCAAACTTCATCGCCTTCTGGTTGGAGACCCATCCTTCGATAGAGGAAAGAATATTGATTGAGATCATAAGATTCTGTGAAGTGAAAGATTTAAAAGGATTGAAAAGATATCTT
>JBHIDS010000251.1:0-2218 GCA_046760205.1 Candidatus Methanofastidiosia archaeon | reverse complement strand
CTGTCACGGGTGATTGAGTGAGAAACCTGCTGAAGTTTGGAATTCCGATTTTTATCCTATCCATAGCCTCCCTCTATCTCTACACAGGATCCCCCCTGATCTGTGGAAACTGTCATCTAATTTCAGAGTACAAAATCTCATGGACTGAATCAAAACATGGAGATACAACCTGCCTAAAATGTCATGCAGAGAGAGGGTATTTTGGAAGATTCAAGGCAAGGATTGAAGGCTTTGGAAATCTCATCTCCTATCTCTCCAAGACTTATGCAACTCCCAAGGCAAGGATTGAAAATGAGAACTGTCTTTCTTGTCACTTCGATGTTTTGGCAAAAATTCTTCATGAAAGGGTAGAGTACAGACACGAAACTCATATCCAAAGCCAGAACCTCCAGTGCACATTTTGTCACTATGGGGTAGTTCACTTTAAAGTGGTGGTGGAGATGGAGTCATGCATAAAGTGTCACGATGGAGTGAAAGCCTCTTCAGAGTGCAACATATGTCACAGAAAAATCGGAGAGATTGAGTTTAAAGATGTAATCTTTTCTCACAGTTTTCATGAAGGATTGAACTGCGAACCCTGCCACTTTAAGATGTTTTCAAAGAGAGAAAAAGTAAGCATGAAGACATGTGGCATTTGCCATGATGTGAAAACCGAAGACCACATGGTATGTGGAGTTTGTCACGATGTTTCATCCAAGGAGAACTGCCAACTCTGTCATATACATGGGGGGTTGAATTGAAGAACAGATTCTATATTTTCTTGGTTCTCATCCTTTCAACTTTCTTACTTTCCTTGAAAATTCAGGGACAGGAGGAAAACATCTGTTTTACCTGTCACTACCAAATCTCTGGAGAGTATGGAGATCCAGCAAGGGAGTGGGAGCAGAGCTTGCATAGAGAGTCAAATGTCTCTTGCGTGACTTGTCATGGAGGAAACGCAAATGAAAGCATGAGAAGTTCAAACTTTTTGGGAGTGCCAGAGCCCCAAATGATTCCAAAACTCTGCGGGAAGTGCCATTCTGAGAGCCTTCGAGAATACGAGAAGAGTGTGCATGCTTATGCCCTTTTTCAGAAGGGAGATGCCTATGCTGCAAAGTGTTCGGATTGCCACAATCCCCACAATCCGAGAAAACCTGAACCTACTTCTGTTCCAACTATCTGTTCCCAGTGCCATTCCTCCATAGAAGAACTTTTCTCCCAAGGAAGACATTCATATTCTTTGAGGGAGCAAAACTCACCATCCTGTACAGACTGTCACGAATCTCATCAAATCCTTGATCCTATAAAAGCTGATCTCTACCAGGGAGAGAAAGGATGTGAGAGCTGTCATGAAAAGAGTCCTGAAACTGAGTTAGGCAGATTCTTCAAGGAGAGGGTTGAAGAGATCGAATACAAGATTGATAAAGTAAGGAATTTGTATGGTGTGGCAGAAGAGCTTGGATTGGAGGTTGAAAGTGAGGTTTCAAAGATGGAAGAAGCTGAATCTCATCTTGAGGGTGCGAGAAGACTCACCCATACCCTCTCCAAATTTGAGGTTGAAGAGAGCATAGATAAATCCAGAGATGCAGTTGAGGATGCCTTTTCATCTCTTCAGGAGAAAATTGAGGATTATAAGAAAAGAGAGCAGAGGAGATTGAAGCTGTGGGGTGTCTTTGCCTTTGCCACAATCCTAACAATCCTCTTGATGTTCTACAGAAAAAAGAGGGGATAGTTAGAAAGCAAAATGTTGACTCTTGCCAAGATTTATAAGGTTTTAAGAAAAATGCTTTCATGGATTTCAAGACCCACATCTCCTCAAGCATCGTGACAGGAGGTCTCTTGATATTTTTCTATTACCTCTTTGAAACTCTTGATTCATCCTTTCTCGATCTCATCATTTGGGTTGTTCTTTTCTCCACAATCCCAACACTGGACAAAAATCGTTCAATTTTTTCTCACTCTCTTTTTAGCTCTCTTTTTACTTCAGACAGAATTGCCCTGGCCTTCTTGATTTAATCGCTTCTCTCTCCCTTGCTCCTATTCTCTTACTCTATCTAAGGTTTAATCTCTCTTTGAAATTCTCTTACTTGCTCTTCACTTTAGCCTGGATTTCCTCTCTCAATCATGTTCTTTTGGACAGCCTAACGAGGGGAGGAGTTCCTCTCTTCTATCCCTTATCCAAAAGAAAGCACTCTCACTTTCCCTTAATTGGGGGAAGGCTGAGACTCCCAAATTCCTA
>JBHIDS010000250.1:0-2261 GCA_046760205.1 Candidatus Methanofastidiosia archaeon | reverse complement strand
GATGAGGTGGCATTAGGGATGAGGAGCTGAGCTATTTTTGTCCCAAAGCACAAAATACCACAAGCTTTATAAACGTAAAATTTTTGATGGGGTTGAATTCTTTGGTGTTTTGAATGATGAAAACTGAGATACTTTTAGAGATCAAAAAGGCAGAAAACGAGGCTAAAAAGATTGCAGAGGAAGCCCAGGAGAGAAAGCAAAAGATAATCTCCGATGCCAAGAAGAAAGCCATGAAAATAATCCAAGAGGCTGAGAGTTCAGAGGAAGTATCAAAATTCATCACAAAATCAATGGCTGAAATTGAGATAGAGAAAAAGCAGAGGCTGAAAGAGGGATTAAGGAAGGTTGAAAAGTTGAGAAGGAAGGCCCTCAAAAACATAAAAAAAGCTTCAAAGATATTGGTTAGAGAGTACGAGAGGTATATCGATGCTCAAGTCTCAAAAGATGAGTAGGATTGCAATTATTGGAACCAAGGGTGTTTTGAGGGAGGTTGTGGAGAAGCTTTATGAGCTTTCTATGCTTCACATAGTCGATTTCACAGAGGAGAGTGAGGATTTTAGGATTGGAAAGCCTCAAGAGATTGCCTCCAAGTACTCTGAGTATCTACTCTCTATAAGAGCTATTCTGAGCTTTGTTGGAGAGGAAGTTCCAAAGAGAAAGTTCAAAAAGACGGAGATTCTACAGAGGATTGAAGACGTTATTTCCTCATGTTCTCCTCAAGTGGATAGGATAAGAAGTAGGAAGGCAGAGATCGAGAGAGAACTTTCAAAGATTGAAGGTTATCTTGAGTTCAAGGAGAAGATTGAAGTTCTTGGAGTTTCTGAGGACATCTTTGAGAGGTACGAGAATCTCTGCTGTCTTTTCGGCATCTCTGATGGTGATCCTTCACACTTCATAGAAAACCCAGACATTATTTTAAAAACAGGAAAGTTAGAAAAGCTTTACGTTAACGCCATATTCTCACCTCTAGAATTTGAAAATGAGCTCAGAGAAATTCTAAAGCAGGTAAACTTTGCAGAAATTCCAATAGTTGAAAGAGAGGAAAGATTTTCAAAGCCCAATGAGAGAAGAGAAGAGCTCCTTTCAGAGCTTTTAAAAATAGAGGGAGAGATTCTAAAGCTTAGAGAGAAATACTCTGAGTTTTTCATGGCTGCAAACGAGTACTTCTCCTCAGAGATTGAAAAGGCAGAGGCTCCCCTCAAGTTTGCCACCTCAGACTCTGCCTTCATCGCAGAAGGATGGATTCCAGAAGCGGAGTTTGAGAGGCTTTCAAGGGAAGTTGAAAGTATCTCTTCTGGAAAGGCATACGTTCAGAAGTTGAAGACCATCGTTACAGAGGAGACTCCAATAGTTTTGTCAAATCCAAAACCTGTAAGACCTGTTGAGCTTTTGACGAATACATTTTCAATTCCAAAGTATGGAGAAATCGACCCCTCCATAGTTTTATACATAGCTTTTCCCTTTTTCTATGGCTTCATGCTTGGAGATGTTGGGTATGGGTTGCTCTTGATGGTTTTGGGAATTGCATTGAAAAAGAATTATAAAAATTCTTTTGTGAGACTATCAAACTTATTTACTGGAAGACCAGATTCAGAAGGTTTGGATAAAATGCTTGACATCTTTATATATTATTGTTGCACAATATCAATTATTTTTGGCATTATATATGGGGAATTTTTTGGTTTAGAGATTTTCGGAGAACACAGTGCCTTTATCAAGTTCCTTTAATGATATTTATCACAATGACAATTGGTTTGATACAAATGCTTTTGGCATACTTCTTTGGAATTATAAATCTCTCAAAGCATGGTATTAGAAAGGCAATTTTTGAAAAGCTTGGCTGGGTTTTAGTGATGGTGTTGGTTTACTATGTTTTCTTTGCATACATGATAGAATTTCTTCCACAACTTCCACTTTCCATGAAAAATACTGGAATAATTTTGGGAGTTGTGATTCTCATAGCCCTCTATCTTATCTTCAAATATGAAGGAGGAATATATCTTATAGAAGTCTTTACTCTAATTAGCAATCTTTTTTCCTACACTCGATTACTTGCAATAGGACTTTCCTCTGCTGGAATTGCCTTAGCCACCAACACCATGGTTGAAGTTGCACTAAAATCAGCATTTTCTGGGGGAATTGTCAAAACCATTATTATGATTATCCTTGCTCTTATAATTCTCATAGTATTTCATATCATTAACTTAGCCTTAGGGATAATAGGACCTGGTATTCACTCCTTGAGGTTGCAGTATGTTGAG
>JBHIDS010000249.1:0-2287 GCA_046760205.1 Candidatus Methanofastidiosia archaeon | reverse complement strand
TAAAGGGAACCTGCTTTATCTCCTCTGAAACCTCCTCAAAGGTTCTCCCCATAAACCTCTTTATAGAGTAAACGGTGTTCTCAGGATTCGAAATGGCTTGCCTTTTGGCAACCTGCCCAGAAAGCCTCTCCCCATTCTTGGAGAATCCTATGACTGAGGGCGTGGTTCTTCCTCCTTCTGCATTTGGAATTACGGTTGCCTCTCCAGCCTCCATGACAGCCATACAGGAGTTGGTGGTACCCAAATCTATACCAAGAATCTTTCCCATTACATCACCTCTTAATTGCAATAAAGATTATTTCAATTTTATCCTTACATCAAGTTAAGTTAACTCAAAGTATATAAAGTTTTCGCTCAGCTGAGCTTTGTGTAGAGCCCCAAAATTATTTCACAGGGAGATTTCTTGATTCATGCTGATTGGATTGAATTTGAGAATGCTACATCCAAAAACATCATCAAAGTTCTAAAAGAGGTAGAACATGTTGCAGAATCTGTAAATGGTGTAATCCATGCTGTTAACACTGAAGAGGATCTCGATTCTATGCAAACGATATGGAGCTTTAATGAGTGGAGAAGGGAGCGAAAAAATATCTGGGCTCTACAATTAGAGAAAAAACCACAAAATTTATAAGCCTTTAAAGTTAATTAAATCGAAATTTGAATCTTGTGTGAGGGGGCCTGTAGCTCAGTTTGGTAGAGCGCTTGGCTCATAACCAAGTGGTCAGGGGTTCAAATCCCCCCAGGCCCATCAGATGAGGTAAATTCTTATATTTAAAGGGGAAGAGATTTATGATTCACCATGCTGAAATCAAGGATTGTAAAAGAATAGGAGAAAACATAAAAGAGGTAATGATAGATGCCTGGGAGAAATATGAGATTGGTTACTATCCAAGAGAGGCTTTAGAATTCGATTTAAAGTTGTTTTCTTCTGAAAACATCGAAAAAGCTTTAGAACAAAGAGAGAGGTATGTTTTTATCTATGAAAAGGACGAGATTCAGGGCGTTGCCATTGGAATAATCTTTGGAATGAGTGGTTACTCTCTTTTAAGTTGATAGGTGTTTTGCCAAGATTTCAAAGGAATGGAATAGGAAGCTCTCTTCTCGATACTGTGGTTCGTTATTGCAGGAAAAAGGGTTGCCATAAAATCTCCCTAAACACCTTGCCTGTTCTACGCCCAGCTCTAAATTTTTATCTCAAGAAAGGTTTTGTTCCAGAGGCATTTTTGAGAAAACAGTGGTGGAAGGTTGATTTCATCTTCATGAGCAAGTGGCTTGATTGAGCATTCTCAATAGTTGAATAAGTAGAAAAAAACCAAAGATATTTATACAAGTTTTACACATAGCTGAAAGAAGTGATGCGATGGAGATAATGAGAGATTCTTATGTGCTTGAGGTACACCCAGAGGATGATCTTGAGGTGAACCAAATCAGGTTACCTAGAGGCTTACACTTAGAGCTTTCATCAGATGAAGTTCTGGTGAGACCCTTGAAGTTTCTAGAAAAGGGTATGCTGAGTTTTCTTCTATGTACTCCACTCTACGAGAAAAGTGAGGGGGACAAGGCTTTTCTAAGTGAGTCTCACTTTAAAAGAGTGATAGAAAAAGTATCTCATTCAGAGGAACTCTACGAGTACTATAAAAACTCCATCTTTCAAGATAAGATAAGACTCTCAGAGTATAAAAAGCTTGCAGAGTTAATGGATATAGAGCTTCAAAGAACCTCAAGTCCTGTGATTGGAATGCTCGAGTTGGAACTGGGGTTTAAGGAGAGTATCTGCTTTAAAGAGGGTGAAAAGATAACGGTGAGATCAAACCTCTCTCCAAGAGAATGGGAGAATTTCGTCAAAATCTTCAAGAGGAGGGTTTTTGGGAATTGATTCAAACTATCTTCTTCTCCTTTAAAAAAGTCACAAAACAAGACCTTCCACAGAAGTAAAGCCTGAAGAGATGTTTCTCATCTCTCCATCCCTCAAGCACTATTCTTCCTTTATCTTTTATTTCAAAATCTCTTCCGCAGTTTCTGCATTTTTTGAGTTTTCTTTTCATATACTCCAAAGTTCACAAAACCTTTTAAGGTTTTCGAATGGGTACCACTCAGAAGATGAGTGGAGAAAATTCAGAAAGATGAAAGGGTATGGGGTGGTTTGCCAGCAACTTTTAAAAAAAGTTGGATCAAAACAAGGTTCTTCTGAAAGAAGAACCTTAAACGCTCCTGACAGGTTTGTGTCAGGTGCACGAGGTTCGTCGTGGGGGGAAAGCTTTTAAACCCAAAAGAGATTTAGCATCAT
>JBHIDS010000248.1:0-2349 GCA_046760205.1 Candidatus Methanofastidiosia archaeon | reverse complement strand
AAACTCTATTTTTCATTTTTTATATATCATTTAACCTTATCATAAAGACTTTGAATATCAAAATATCCTCATCTTGATACACAATTATAAAGCTCTTTGTGAAGAACTTATCACGATAAACTGGCAACCCAAAATCTTTCTGTAGAGAAGTTCCAAAGTAACCTGTTGCCTCAAGATTGCTTGAGTAAAATATATGGGTTATCTTGTATCTTTCAACTATCATCATGGCTTTCTCCAGATCCTCAGTAACATACAAGGTATAAATATCATTCTGAACTTGCGGTGGGGCTTTTATGTAGGGATACTCAACATTTCTTAAGGGAAACAATCCTCCTATCAAAGCCTTTCCACCACAAACCCCAGCGATCATTTGGCTTCTGTAGTAATCTGCAACTATCAAAGAATTTTCATCTGAATTTTCTCTGTACCAAACTGCAGCATCATACTCCCTCTTTAGCATTCCAGCGTTTGTCAGGGAAATATCTATGTTGTAGTGCCAAAGGTTTGCTGTAAGAAGCAAGATTAAAATCGAAAGAATCAATAAAAATTTTTTTCCTGAACGATACAGAAAAACTCCGGCTGCAAGGCTAAAGGGCTGTGAAAGAAAGGGGTAGAATCTGAAACCTTCAAGGGGTTTTGCAAGGGTTTCCCAGCTCAAATCAATTCTTCCCACAGCGTTGAGAATTGTCTCATTTTGGGTTTCAATCAACAAAGGCAAGGTCCAAAAAAATATCAAGGGAAAATTTTTGTTTTTCGAAACACCCAAATAGGACAAACCTAAAAACCCTAAGATTGCAGGCACCATCCCAAACTCAAAAAAATGCCTTAAAGGTGTATAGTACTGGGAGGAAGATGTTAGGGCATGAATCCACCACCAGTACAAATTTCTTGGATACCACCACCATAGGGCAACGAGCTGGGATAAGAAAACCAGAAAAGCAAAACCAAAGATAATCCTTTTTCTTGAAACTCTTTTTAAAAAAAGAGATATTGAAACCATGAGAAGAGATAAAATAAGGACGAAGTAGGAAAGATGAAAGAGAAAAACAATTCCTAAAAAAATTCCCATTAGAATCAGAGATTTATTTTGATACTCCCTTTTTGAATATTTTAAAAAGTAGAGAATGTATATTGGAATCAAAAACAAAACCATGGATTGAGGATCTCCAATCCCAGTCCAATAAACGAAGCTTGGAGTTGCAGAGAGGATTATTACAGAGTATATTGCAACCTTCTCGTTGTAGAGATACCTTGCCAAAAAATAAATTGAAAGAGGAGAAAAACCTTCAAAGAATGGAAGAATTCTTGTGACAACTGTTGGAATATCCAAACTCGTGAGTTTTGAAAGAAGAGCAAGAAAAAAGACAGAGAGGGGTGGATACCACATTGGAACATAGCCATATGGTCTGTATCTGATGTCTGGTTCTGGAAGGCTCCAATTGTCAAAGATGTATTGAGCCATGGTAATTCTGTACCAAACATCTCCCTGAAAGGCTGGAAGATGGGAATCAAGGTATAGCTTTGGTATCAACCTCAAGGCTAGGCTAAAGACATAGATTGATATGAGGAAAAAGAATTCCCGTCTCTTCAAAAATTTTGAAGCCATGAATTTCCTATCTGAGCACCTTAATAAAACTTTTTAAATATAACCGAAAACTATTTAAGTAATTCAACGATAGGTACATAATGTTTCATCGAAAGATGGAGGTGAGAAAGTGAAGATAATGTCAAAAAAAATGTTTGTGATGGCAGTGGTCTTTGTGATACTCGTTGGTTTTTCTGTTAAACAAGTGAAAGCTCAGACAATCACCATCACACAGCCCAATGGTGGAGAGTATCTTCTTCAAGGAGGAACGTATGAGATAAAATGGAATACGAGTGGTGCTGGAGTTGGAAATAAAGTTAAACTTTACTATTCCATAAATAGTGGTGCAAGCTATCCCAACTTCATAGCCTGTGTTGACAACACAGGTTCTTACAACTGGACTGTTCCAAACATAGATTATTCAACAGTGAGGGTGAAGGCCCTCTGGGTTTCCACTTGCAGTTTTTTGGCTATCCTCAATGATTCAGATGAAAGTGACTCTGATTTCGACATAGGACCTTTTATATTTCCAACGATAACACTCTTTCCAACATTTACAATCGCTCCAACGCTTACACTCCCCCCAACAATTACGCTCTTTCCAACATTTACAATCCCTCCAGGTATTTTCACTTGGATCGTTGTAAGCCAACCCAACGGTGGAGAAACCCTGACTGCTGGAGGAACGTATAACATAACTTGGAGCACGAGTGCAACTGGAGGCTACGTTGATCTCTTCTACAAGGTGGGAGCCAGTGCCAGTG
>JBHIDS010000247.1:0-2357 GCA_046760205.1 Candidatus Methanofastidiosia archaeon | reverse complement strand
ACATCATTCAGAATAAGTTGAACGAGCCATTCTGGTGTGTAATATTCACCAGCTTGGTGTCTCTCCTTACGCTCAACGATCTCTTCGTATAATTCTCTGAAGATATCTTCATCTATTTTAGAAAAATCATAATTTGCTAATGTCTCAACAATGGTGCAAAAAAAGGCAAAAGATTTATTCTCTATCTTAGGACTAAGAAGCCAGAGAGAGAAATCCTCTTCCAGGAAATTTGCAATGCCTTTATCTATAAAATATTTTCCATTAATAACCTCAAGAATTTTACCTCTATCTGGTTTATTGGCAGCAAGTTTCAAGTAAATTATAATTTTGGCTAAAATAATCAAGTAAGTATGATCTAACAACAGATACAAATCAGGTTTATATCCATAAAGTGTTCCAATAGTACTTGTCAAGTCATTCATCTTTGTCTTTATATTTGGTTCGTCCCTTACTTCTTTCCAGAGGGATTCCAAGTTCTCTTTAATATTAGGATATATATGGCTTGTAGATCCAAACTTCTCTCTGAGGACTTGTGCTGATATTGGAGAAAGATTCTTCATATCTTTACTTGTAGGTTTGGATTTATTTTCTACTACAGTTTCTTTATACATCTATTTTTGACCTCCTTTTCATATTCATTTCTTTCATTACTTATAATTTTTTCGCTTTCTTTCATACTTTTCACTTTCAATTTATTTAAGATTTAGATTGGATGCAGAGAAAACCTTAACCCCCAACTCCAAGATAAAACCTCAAAATCAGAGCTCCAGAGAGGAGAAGAGATGCAAGAAGGCAACATAACCAATCTCTTTTTCTAAATTTTATGGTTTTAAAGTAGGTTCTCTCGCCATACCCAAAAGCCTTGGACTCAATGGCGATTGCCAACTCTTGAGACATCTTTATGGCGTAGACTATCAAGGGAGTGAGAATTGGAACGTATTTTTTTATCCTTTGAAGAAAGTTCCCTCTCTCAAGCTCTAAGGCTCTCGCCTTCTGGGCATCTACAATGGTAAGAGCGATGCCTGCAAGAGTTGGAACGTATCTTAGAGCTATGGAGAGAGTCAGTCCATATTCATACCTCAAGCCAAGCCTCACCATTGCCAAAACCAGATCTCTCTGCTCTGTAGTGAACAAGAGAATGTAGGAGGCGGTGATCATGGAGAGAATTCGAAATCCCATTGAAAGTCCTGTCTTAATTCCTCCAGAGTAGACACCAAATATCCAGAATCTAAAGAGAAGAAAACCTGTTTTGTCGAAAAAGGGCCATAAAAGCATTGCCATTAAGAGCAATGGAACCACAGGCTTTAGAAACACAAATATCTTTTTTACAGAGATTTTGGCAAAAATAGAGATTATGATGAGCTCTGAGAGAAAGAGAAGACCCAAGATCATAAAGTCCTTAAAGGTTAGGCTTATTAAGAAAACAGCGGTGGACAGAAAGAGCTTTGTCCTGGGATCAAGGGAATGAATGAAGGAATCCCTTCTCAGATATAAAGTGTAGCGATTCATTTAACCACCTTTTCACAGAGCTCCTCAACGGTGAGGGAGATTCCGTATCCCAAAGCTTTTGAGAGTCTCGTTATCTGAGGTTCTTTCAAGGAGTTTTGCCTTAGAAGTTCCTCATCGTTGAATATCCTTTTCAAAGGACCATCTGCAACGATGCAGCCCTCCTTTAGAACCACTACTCTTTTTGCAATCTTTGCAACAAGATCCATCTCATGAGTTATGAGAATTATGGTGTGTCCAGTTCTTTGTAACTCCTCTACCAGCGTTGTTATTTGCTCAGCACTTCTTAGATCAAGACCATTGGTGGGCTCATCCAACACCAGGATTTGGGGTTGCATCACCAAAATGGATGCAATGGCAAGTCTTTGCTTCTCCCCACCTGAGAGGGTTAGAGGATGAGAATCTCTATAGCGTAGGAGATCTGTTCTCTCTAGGACCTCAAGAATCTTTTTTTTCCTCTCTTCCTTTTTGACTTGAAGATTCTTCAATCCAAATTCCACTTCTTCATAGACCGTATCTGCAAAGATCTGATGTTCTGGGTTTTGGAAGACAAATCCCACAATTCTCGAGAGTTCTGCAACGCTTGAAGAGGTGGTCTTCATGCTATCTATGAATACCCTTCCAGAAGTTGGTTTCAAAAGCCCATTTAAATGCTTTGCCAAAGTGGTTTTGCCAGAGCCATTCTCCCCTATTATCGCCAAAGCCTCACTCCTTCCTATCTCAAGATTCACATTCCTCAAGGCCAGATCTTGGCTCTCAGGATACTTAAAACTCAAATTCTCAATCTTTATAAGGGGTTTTCTTAAAGACGGTAATTCAAATTTCTCATCTTTCAAAATCCCTTTCCTCCT
>JBHIDS010000246.1:0-2428 GCA_046760205.1 Candidatus Methanofastidiosia archaeon | reverse complement strand
CCTATCGAGTATTAGTCCCAGTTTCCCGGGATTATCCTCGACCTGAGAGTAGGTTACCCACGTGTTACGGAGCCGTTTGCCGCTGTATCGCACGACTTGCATAGTTCAGTCGAATCCCAATAGCAGTAGCCTCCGGCAGGATCAACCGGAGTTGAGCCACAAATTTAAAGGAATGAATTCAACAGCTGAATTTCACCAAATCACTGACTATCCTCAAACCTGAATTACATTCAGATTCTCATCTTTTGTATCCCACGAGGAGAGCAACCTATCATCCAAGGAATTTCCATAAGTCAAGGTCGACGCCGCTTTTGATGGGATTTTGAGCGTAAGCTTTATTAGGAAAGAGTACCTTATAAGCTTTTTGGTACAATTTCGTTGTCTATATTATGTTATAAGAGATATAAAAGCTTTTTGGTAATACCTGTGGGGTGAATGAGCTAACCAAATATTGATTCTTCACGAGATACTTTTTTGGATCAGAGAAGGACTTTCTCACATGCTAAGCCCAAGGCTTTTATTCAGACCACCCCACTTTTTCAAGAGAAGTTCTGTGTAACTCAGGTCTTTTGGGGTGTCAATATCCATCCAGAAACGTCCTTTGATGTCCTTTGCAAGCATCTTTTTTTGTTTTGCAAGGGTTCTAATACTATCTGTGAGTGAGGGCAAACCTCTTTTAATATTCTCATCCAAAACTTCAAAGATGTGAGGAGAGCAGAGAAATATTCCAGTGTCTATGGCGTTGAAAATCTTTAAGCTCTTTCCAATTCTTAAAACTTTGTTTTCAGAAACCAAAACCTTGGTTGTATTTTTTGTATCGAAAATATCTTTCAAATTTTCATCAACGCAGAGCACACACTCTTTCTTTCCAATTCCATAGTCTAAAAGGTCATCTAAAATCCTGGAATCAAAAAGATGGTCTGACATCAAAAGCACAAAGTTACCCTTTATGAGCTTTCTTCCTTTCAGGACAGAGATCCCATTGGATTTTTCCCATTCAGAATTCTCTATGTACTTTATCCTAACTCTAAACCTTTCTCCATCCTTGAGAAATTCTCTTATCTTGTCACCAAGATAACCCACAACAACCACAAAATCTAATATTCCACTCTTCCTTGCAGAAAGGATAATCCATTCGATGAGTCTCTTTTCTAAAATTTTTATCAAGGGCTTTGGGCTTTTTAAAGTGTAGGGTCTCAACCTTTCTCCACCTCCAGCCGCAATTATCAAAGCTTTCATCTTGCCACCTTTACATCTTTATATGCTATTTTTTGAATTTTTATCCCATAGATTTCATTGAAAAAGGTATATCTACCAATCTTTAAGAAACCAGTTATAATGATTCTTTGCCTATATAAATCTATCCCTTTTCATTGAATCCAAAAACTTAAAGTCTTCTACTTCTAAGGGCAATCCCAATCCTCATGGAAATCAAGAAAACAAAGCCTCCCACAAGAAATACGAGTGCAGAGCCAAAGAAAAATTCTCTTGAAATTTTTTGATTTTCCTCAAGTTCACATTCACAATCTTCCTCTGCCTCAATAGGTTCTATCTCTTCTTTAGGGGGTTCTTCAACCTCAATCAAATCTTGGACAACATCTAAGAGAATCTCCTTTGAAACCTCATAGCTTGATCCAAACTCGTCCCAGTAGGTTAACTTCAACTTGATGAGATAGATTCCAACAGAAGTTTGGTTGGTTTTGAGATGCAAAATTACAGAAATCTGTTGGTTTCCCTTTAAAGCTTTTGGAATTTCCTCTATACCTAAAGCCAAGCTCTTTTCTTCTGAGAAAACTTCACATCTCAAATTTAAAGCATCTCCCAAACCCAAGTTGACGATGGTCAATGGAATCTTCAAACTTTCATTTTGATGTATTTGATAACCTTCCTCAGTTCTAATTCCAATCCTTGGCTCACTCTTGATAATTGAGAGCGTTGTGAAGATAGGCTTTGAACCTTTTTCTGGAACAGAGAATGCAATACATCCCGCTTTACAGGTTCCTCGCCTTCCCTCAAGAACAAATGAGATCTTTACATCTCTTGCGTCTGCATTCTCTCTTATTCTGACTTGAAAGCTTGCCTTTGCTTCCTCCTCTGGGTACATTAACTCTGGAAGCAAGACTTCTGAGTTTAAAATCTCTATCTGAGAGAGATCCTCAACGTCCATGGAGATAATATCGATGTAGACTTTAGAGTCCCAGAGCTTTACTTTGCTGTCCTTTTCGTTGGTGTTTTTTATCACCACTTCTATGATGATGATTTCCCCTGGTTTTCCCTCAAGATAGTTTGGAACTTGAAGCTCTGGAAGAACTCCAGGTCCAGCCTCTACGCTTGAGATAATGACTAACAAAGCTACCAAGGCAAAAATGGTTCGTGTTTTCATTCATCAAAATTTGGGGTTATCTTATTTAAGGTTTTCGGGTTCGTA
>JBHIDS010000245.1:0-2436 GCA_046760205.1 Candidatus Methanofastidiosia archaeon | reverse complement strand
CTTCAATTTTACATGCACAGTCTGGTGGCATAAAATCCTTCAATACTAGGGTTATACTTTCTCTATTCATTTTATCACTTCATGACTTAACTTACTCATTTAAAAGCTTTTATACTTTTCTAATCATCAAAAGATTTCTCTTCAAATCAACACCAACTTCTTGATAACCTTGTGCAAGCTTTGAAAATTTTTCACACTCATCCATCAAACCACACTCATAACAGAATTCAAACTTTCTGCTTTTAAACATAAAACGATTTTACAGTCATTGCCCCAACACCTTTCAGTCAATACCTAACACCCCCTACATCTTACATCTTTTGGTTTTGAATTGCAATTTTTTCCTGAAGCTTTTTTGAGTCTTTGTGGGCTCTGCAAATCCCACATGCTCCACAGTAAAGTCCACACCTTCCAATTAAATTAAAATTTGACATAGTTAGTTTACATAAAAAAATTATTCAAAGTCATTGAATTTTTGATTGTATCGGAAATTTAAGAAAGGAAGGTTAAGAGTCTAACCTGAATCAACAGTAAAGAATTTTGTTTCCTCCTACTCTTTTTGCCCTTTTCAGACCTCTTTTTGCAACTTTGAAAAAGGGAGAATTTTTTTATGTTTTTCAAGGAAATTTTAGAATTGAAGGTGTGGATTGCTATAGAAATTGTTGCTCCAGACCCTGTTTTTTTTCCAATCTCTTCTACTTCTCTTCTTATTTCCTCAAGCTCTATTTCATGATTGAATTCATGAAAATAAAGTACAACTTCTTCTGTTCCCCTTTGAAAGTCCAATCCAAAAACTGGAGTTTGGTGCTTTTTTGAAAAATCTTCAACTCTCCTTGATAAAAATGAAGTTATAGGATTTTGGGAGTACTTGCTCCACCCCATCTTTTCAACTACTTCTGAAAATTCGTCTAAGTCAAGAATTGCTATTGCCTGCATAAAGACCTGTGGCATGAAAGATTTAAAAACATTTCCTTTGGCAATCCCAACCATGCATTCCATATCTTAAAAGATTTACGACTCTTCCCTTCCCCATCAAGCAAGCCTGTATCACGCCACAGCTTAAAAAGTTCATCCAAACCCACCTCTTCTAGCCTAATCCAACCAAAATCATAATCCCTAGAAACGAACCAAATGACAAATTCTGCATTCAACCTATTTGATTCGCTAAGGAGAAATTGGACATATTCTGCCTGCCATTCTTCTTTCCCCTGTATTCTAACTCTGTATTTCTCTATGACTAAATTCTCAGCGATAAAGCCTGTCTCAGCTATCGCAAAGGGTTTCTCTGGAGCAAGATCTCGTATCTGGGAAAACCAATCCTCAAGTAAATCATGGGGATTTGCCTTCTCTGTGTAAGGGTAGGTGCTTAAAGCTATATAGTCTGTGAAAGGGAGCAATTGCCTTAAAACCTCATTCTGTTTCTTTTTGTTCTTAACAAAGTTGTCGAGCTGGATGGTCAAAAAAAGTGAGAGATTGGGATTTTCTTTCTTGAGAATTTTATAGACTTGTTCTGCCATCACAAGATATTTTTTAAAGGCATCTGGATTGGATTCAGCCAACATATTTACCTCGATACCATAAGCCATATAATCTGGGTTGAATCTTCGAATCATATAGCGACAAAAGTTGATGTAAGCTGTAATCACATCTGAATCATCGAAATCCTTATCCTTCCAGTCATCTGGCATTTCCATATTACTATCTTCTGCCCAATAGCCTGCAAGACCATCTCGAAAAAGCGAAATTGGTGTCAGTGCCAGATATACCTTTTGATCTTTCTTTAGGTGATTTACTCTAAAATCGATTTCTTCTTCAACATTTGGATGGTAGGGCTCCAATACAAGTGCTTCAGGCCAAGGCACGCCATCGTCAAAATGGTGGGCAATTAAATCGGTATGTTCATTGACTATTTTGTATGTTTCCTCAACTGCCTCTGGAGTAAAATCATATGGCCAAGGCGTCATACCCATATAAAAAGAACGGCTCTCTGGCAATGCTAAATGAATAAACATATTCCGTTTCCAAACATTCCAGGCAAGCTTTTCACCTCCATCGTTGTTCAGCAATCCCAAGGATCCCTGCCAATTCAAAAATCCTTCACCTGCCTCTGTATCCACAGGCACACCAAAACTTTCAGCTACTTCGCGATTCAGTTGCTCAGGTAAATCATACAATAGAAACCATGAGAAGAATACAAACCTATTCTCATATTTGTCAATAACTTTGGCTATTTCTTTTACATATTTCGCCTGTTTCTCTTCACTACCCTTTGGTCCAGCAGAACTCCAAGCAGTTTCAATAATGGCAATCTTTTTATCTGGAAAAAGACTCATCAATTCATCAAAATAGCTTTGCGTGTCCGAAACATCAGGATTTTCTTGATCATCTTCCATGTAAAGGGTTAAGGCAATGGCGTCTCCCCTTTCAGCAAAATCT
>JBHIDS010000244.1:0-2445 GCA_046760205.1 Candidatus Methanofastidiosia archaeon | reverse complement strand
GAGTTAAGGACAGTCTCTGGATCTTTTGGATTGAGTTTCATGTAGAATGGCTTGGCTTTTTTTGGATAGTTGCAGACGAAAATTGGTAGTTTCTCTTCTTCTGAGAGTTTTCTCTCTGCCAGATCTCCAAGATCATCTCCCCACTGAATATCCACGTTTTTTTCTTGAAGCTTTGAAATGGCATCTGTGTAGGAAATCTTTGGAAATGGAGGTTTTACCTTTTTTAGCTCTGAGGGTTTTCTTCCAAAGAACTTCAAAATATCTTCGTGTTCTGCAAACCTTTGACAGAGATGGAAAATCAGCTCTTCCTGTAGTTTTATGTTGTCCTCGTTGTCATAGAAGGCAGCCTCCTCTTCCAGATGCCAGTACTCTGTCAGATGTCTTGGCGTGCGAGATTTCTCAGCCCTGAAAGAGGGTGCAAGCACATAGATCTTCTCAAGGCCAGTGATAAAAACTTCGTTGTAAAGCTGGGCTGATTGGGATAGATAGACCTCCTCACCAAAGTACTCGATATCGAAGAGAGTTGTGCCTCCCTCACAGCCTGCCTTTGTGAGAATTGGGGGTGAAACTTCCCAAAATCCTTTATCTTCAAAGAACTCTCTCAGATAGTCTATTATGAATGCCCTTGCCTTCATCACGTGAGTTATCTTCTGACTTCTAAAGTAGAGGTGTCTCAAATCAAGGAGTACCTCCTTTCCAGTATCTTTCTTTATTGGAAAGTCCTTTGCAAGATTTATTATCTCCAAGCTTTTAACCTGAATTTCTATTCCAGTTGGAGCCCTTGAATCCTCCAAAATCCTTCCTTTAACCTTCACAGAGGACTCCAAGGTGGTAGATTTCGCCCTTGAAAAGCTCCCACCATCTACCAAATCCTTCTTGATGCTTGCCTGCACTATCCCTGTGGAATCTCTCAAGGCAAGAAAAATCAGATTACCATGTCTTCTCTTTCTGTGAACCCATACTTTTAGTTCAACCTTCTCACCAACTCTATCCTTCAAATCTTGGATGTAAAGAGTTTTCATATAATCACTTTCTCAGTGAATATAAAAGTTTTGGGGTACTTTTTGGGACAATTGTTCCCCTCAAGTTATTTATACAACTCTTTGAAAGCTTAAGTGATGAAGATGAACGAGAGGATATTCATACTTTTCCTGATGGGAATTCTATTGATTAGTGGGTGTGTAAACCAAGAACCTGAAACAGAAGATGTTGGAGAAAAGATTGAGGAGTACAAGGAAATTTCAACTTTTGAAGAGTGTGCCAAAGCTGGTTATCAGATTTTGATGACTCATCCCCGCCAGTGCATAACACCAGATGGCAGGACTTTTACAGAAAAAGTGGCTTCAGAAGAAGCTGGGGAAGGGGGAGAAATTTCATCGATAGAACTTCTCAAAAAGGTTGAGGTCGGTGTAGGCGCAAGACCTGAAGTTGTCGCTACAAGAGATAGGGTCTTTGTTGTTTATATTGATACAGCAATAAAAGGCAGACAAGCTTTTTCTGTTAAAATTTATGATGAGGATATGAATAATGAAATAGCCTACAAGATACTTGTTTCAACATCGGTAGAATATGGCAAGCCTACTGATATTAGGGTTGCCTCAGATGGTCAATATCTTTATGCATTTTATGAAACAGTTGATATGAACATTGGTAAAGCCTATCTCTGGGGAGCAAAATATAGATTAGATGACAATTTTGAAAGGGTGGCTTACACCTCAAGCCCAATTACCACAGGACCAATCTTTACCAAAGCTCAGTCGGGAGATGAAAAGGTCGATGACCCTATAACTTTGATAGGTCCTAATTCTGTTTTTGTCATCACTAGAATAAAGCAAAGATCATTCTCTCAGAACGAGCCTATGATTTACAGGGTCAGAGAATTTAGTAAGGACTTGCAGACAAAACTTTTTGAATTTGATCTTGATTTGTCAAGCGTTGCTGATGGTGGACCGAGACAAGCCAGCGCCTATTATTATAAAGGCTACTATTATATGGTGGTGCCGACGACGACAGGAAATGGTGATTATCCAGAGAGTATGGCTACTCCTTCTGATCTACTCTTGGTAAAACTTGATAAAGATTGGAAAATTGTAGAATCTAATAATCTCTCACAAGACCATGAAGATATAGAAACCTTTGTTCTCGGATTTGAAATTTACAATGGCCTTTTCTTTGTAACCTACAAGCAAGGAATGCCTTTTGTTTGTCCTCTGAAAGTCTACGATCAAAACCTCAACCTTGTATCATCTAAAATTGTCAAAGAGACCTCTACTAGAGAGTCCCTGAGGTCAGCACTGGAAGTTACAGATGATAGAATTTATGTCGGCCTTTCTGCAGGCCAAGGTCCTCCCCCTCCTGGTGCTAAGATTAAATCTACCAGCAGAGAACCCGGGACAGCAGAGATTTATGTTTACGAGATAGTTTGGGGAACTCGAAAATTTGAAG
>JBHIDS010000243.1:0-2468 GCA_046760205.1 Candidatus Methanofastidiosia archaeon | reverse complement strand
GGCACGATTTTTTTTATTTTAAATTAAATATTGCAAATTAGGACAGTGCCTAATAGTAGGATTTCAAACTAAAATCTTCAAAACTCCAAAAACCAACTAGTAAGGTATAAAAAGCTCTGGACAAAAATTGATTCATGGCTGGTAAACCTACTATGTCTGAGAATGAAAGGCTATTCTTCACGATTATTGTGATATTCATATCATTTTTTGCCATAAACAGCATTATATCTCTGTTATTTTTTGAAATGGAAGATATTTTCATAATGCACTATAAAATGACAGTTTCCTTTGTAATTTCTATTTTGATTGGAATTCTGGTTTTTTGGATAACAAAGCCAAAAGAAATTTTTGAGATGGATGTTTTTGGAATTTTGGAAAAGGTTTTGAATGAAGATGAAACTTTGATATTAAAGTTAGTGAGAGAGAATGAGGGAATTACCCAGGACTCATTGAGATACAGATGCGGTTTTTCAAAATCCAAAGTAAGTGTCATGGTTCAAAATTTGGAGAGAAAGGGGATTTTTTTGAGGGAAAAATTTGGAAGAACATATAAAATCCATTTATCTGAAAGTTTAAAATAAATTAATTGTTTATATATAATTTTGGACGAATTTTTATATTTGATTAGAGTTTGAAATTCTTTATGGAAAAATTTAAGGTATTGTTTTTGGGATAAACTATATATGAATAAGGGACTTTTTAAAGTCATGAAAAAACAATACGTTATTTTTGTTATATTGTTGTTCATGTTGTTGTTCTTACTTAGCTATGAGAGTGGTTTTTTTATGATTCCAATGCCTATGGGATTTGGGATCTTGTTTTGGATATTGATAGTCTTTGTTCTATATCAAGCTTTCAAGCCATCAAAAAGAGATTTGGCTTTGAAAATTTTGGATGAAAAGTATATAAAGGGAGAGATTCCAAAGGAGAAGTATCTTGAAATGAAAAGGGAGATAAATGGGTAAAAAAATGAGGGTGATGGATTGAAATCAAAACGAAAAAAGAAAAGCTATAGGAAAAAGAAAAGCTATGGGTGGATGTTTGTTGTGGCAATCTTGATATTTGCAATCTTTATGGTGTGGAACAGTGGTCGAAATTCTGAGGAAGTTGCAAAGGAGATTCCAGTAGGGAGAACAAAGGTTTTGCCTGAAACTCTTTCTCCATCTCTGTTTAGAGGAAAAATTTCAGAGGCTTACGAGATTGCAAAGGATGAGCCCGAACTTTTAGCTCAAATTTTCTGCTATTGCTACTGTGAAATGGGAAGTCTCTTAGGATGCTATGTTGATGACCATGCTGCAAACTGCTCAATTTGTATGAATGAGGCTTTCGTGGCAAAAGAGCTATATCAGAAGGGTTACTCAATAGAAGAAATTCAAGAAATAATTGACAGCCAATTTGGTGTATAATCTTGGATGCAAAAAAGCTTTCCTTTCTTTTGATTCTAATTTTAATTTTTAGCATTTTTCTAAAACTCGAAAGGAAAGAAAGGTTAGAGGTTTTCAAAACAAAAGTACCTCCAGTAATCGATGGGGAGATAGATGATGTATGGAATGATTCAAAACCCTTAAAGCTAAAACTTTTAAATCACCACACAAAAAAGTATCTGGATTTGGAGGTTAGGGCCTTGCACGATGAAAAAAAAATATATTTTTTGTTTGAGTGGATGGATAAGAGTGAGAGTGTTAAAGGAAAAAGGATAGTGGATTTGAAAAAATTAACGACAAAGAATGGGGATGAGACTGAGGATATGTTTGCGTTAATTTGGAATCTGAACAACTCTATAGAAAGATTCAATCAAAGAGGTTGTTGGGATCTGTGTCATGGAGATGTTGATTCCGAGCAGTACATGAATACAAGATTTGAGGGAGAGTATGCAGATGAGTGGGTTTGGATGGCGTCTGGAAGCATAGAGGATAGATGGATGGACAACACTGCAGATCCTCTAAACATCCATATAGCCCATCACTTAGATGAGGCAATGAATTTGAAGGGAAAAGCAAAGTGGAAGGAAGGAAAATGGATTTTAGAAATTGAGAGAAGTTTGCAAACTCAAGATTATCAAGATATACAGTTTTACACAAATATTGGGAGGGTGTACTACTTTACAATCTCAGCCTTTGATGATTCCATTGGGAGGTATAAAAGTATATCTCCAGTTCAAGGTCTTGTGTTTAAAAGCTTTGTACCAAGGGTTTTTGAATTTGATTCTTTTTGGTTTGGAATTTTTGCATTTTTTTCAATGATAATTCTTATTTTCTGCATTTACCATCTTTTAAAAGGTTCTTTTCCTCAAAAAAATTATATATTTGAGATATCAGTAATTTTTGGATTTTTGTTTTTATTCCTATTTTTCTATGGTGTATTTTCTGGAATGAATCAAAGGGAGTTAACCCTTATACTCTCTTTCTTGAGTGGCTTTTTCACAATGTCTCTTGCAGCCTATTACAAAAATTTTCTTTCAAAAAAAT
>JBHIDS010000242.1:0-2484 GCA_046760205.1 Candidatus Methanofastidiosia archaeon | reverse complement strand
TCAAAGTGGAAATGAGGATAGAATTGCCTTTATGTTTGAAATAACTCCTGTTGAGGGGTTTAGAACAAATGGTTGTTATGTGAATTGCCATAGTGATGGTATGTACACCAATGCTGATGGAGAAAAGATGGACACCTGGCACTGGAAGGCTCACAGAACAAACCCTTTGGGATATGCAGATGATAAGTACCTTGACAACCAAATTGGTGATGATGGGGGAAGACATGGCGATTCTAAGGGAGAGGGTAACCTGAGTTACTCCAAAAACAGAACTGAAGACAAATCAAAACCAAAGTACATGCAAAACCCTTCAATTCATGCAAAGGATGAAAGGTTTTTGCTAAAAGATGAGGCTATAGAAATTAAAGACTACTCAATATTCAAGAAGGGAGACACTGTCCCTGGATACCTTCTTGCAAGACCAAAGGGCTCGAGGGGAGATGTGAATGCAGTTGGAAAGTGGTCAAATGGTACATGGACAGTCGAGTTTTCAAGAAAGTTGAACACTGGAAATCCGGATGATGTTGTCTTTTCCCCAACAAAAGAGATTTACTTTGGTGTTGCAGTCTTTGACAACACAGGTAGTGGAAACCACACAGTTTTTGCAAAATCCATAGAGCTTATGTTCGAGGAGGAGGTTGAAGAAAAGGCGTCAGCCTCTGTGATAGCTATTCTCGCTGGTGGAGCTCTTGCAGTTTTTCTTTTGAGGAGAAAAAAATAATTTCTCTTTTCTTTTTTTGGTGATGCAGTGGAGAAAGAGTCGAACAAAAAAATAAAAAGGAAATTAGCCTTCATATTCATTTTTATATTGATTCTTACAGGTTTCTACATCTTCTATGATCATGTGGAAAAGGATTTTATCCTTGAGATGAATGTAATACCACAAAACATCATTCCAAACTGTCCCCAGTGTCATGAGATGCAATCAATTTGGGACCACAGAAGTGCAACACCTAGTGAAGTTTGCAAGAGGTGTCATGAAGGTGTTGTTCTTGAAAACAAGATGAGTGAACTGGAATGTTTGGGTTGTCATTTTCTGGAAAAGAGTCATGAGATAGGAAGAATGGATTGTCTCTATTGTCATCAAAGCGGAATTTCAAGCTCTCCAAGTAGACTTGGAAGACTTCTAAAGTCGATCCCTCAGGAGCACTTACCAGATAGGTTTTCCTGTGATTCATGTCACAAACCTCACCAGAGAGAGGTTAGAAAGAATTGTGAGGAGTGTCATGATGTCTCAGAGATGGGACTTCATTCCGTGATGTCGAATGTCCAGTGTACCACCTGTCACAAGCCTCATACTTTTTTGGTTTTGGAAAGACAAATCTGTGAATCCTGTCACGTTAACATGAAAAATCATTATGAAGGAAAACTGTGTGTGGAGTGCCATGAATTTGGTGGGGGGATAAGGAGGTGAATTTATGAACTTATTTAAAATATCTAGAAGAAGTTTTTTGAAGCTCTCGGCTGGTGCCACTACCTTTCTTGCAGGAAGTTACAGGATTTTCAAGCCCATCTCTGCCGAACCTAATTCTGGGATTAGAGATGAGAAAAGCATTCCAAGTGTATGTCTCCAGTGTGATGCAGGATGTGGAATCAAGGCGAGAGTTGTCAATGAAAAGGTTGTAAAGATAGAAGGAAATCCCATACATCCTGTAAACAATGGAAAACTTTGTCCAAAGGGACATGCTGGTCTTCAAGTCCTCTACAATCCTGACAGAATAAAGGGACCTTTAAAGAGAGTTGGGGAGAGGGGCTCAGGAGAGTGGAAAGAAATTTCATGGAATGAGGCAATTGATATAGTTTCTGAAAATTTAAAAGAGTTAAGGGAAAAGGGAGAGCCCCAAAGCCTTGTTTTTATGACAGGAAGGGTTAGGGGACAGATGAAGGGATTGATAGAGAGATTTATGAAGGCTTTTGGCTCCCCAAACATTGTGGGACATGACAGTCTTTCAGATAATGGTTCTGTTCTTGCCCATTATCTAATGCAAGGTGTGAAAGATTTTTTTGGATATGATTTTGAAAATGCAAACTATATTTTGAGTTTTGGTCTAGGATTTATTGAAACCTCAAGACCAACTGTTCATCTCTTGAAAGCCTTTGGACACTTGAGGAGAGAAAGAATTCTAAGGGCAAAAATAGTGCAGGTTGACACAAGATTTTCTGTATCAGCTGCAAAGGCGGATGAATGGATTCCAATAAAGCCTGGGACAGATGGTGCCCTAGCCTTAGGGTTTGCCCATGTTATTTTAAGGGAAAAGCTCTATGATGAAGAATTCTTAGAAAATACCCAAGGTTTTGATTTGTTCAAAGAATTGGTGTTAGAGGAATACTCACCAGAAACTGTTTCTAAAATAACTGGGATTTTAAAAGAAACTATAGAAAGAATTGCAATTGAATTTGCAGAGACAAAACCCCAGATTGCTTTGGGAGGAAGGGGAGCTGGCATGCAAACAAATGGCATATACAACAGAATGGCAATTCATG
>JBHIDS010000241.1:0-2511 GCA_046760205.1 Candidatus Methanofastidiosia archaeon | reverse complement strand
ATCCAAACACTCTATCTGAGAGAGAGTTGAGCCTACTTGAGAGAGAGTTGAGACCCATAGAGTGATATTTTATGAGAAGTATCTTAAGAAAGATAAAGGAGAGGAAATTCTTTTTTTTCTTAGCACTCCTCTTCACCCTACTCTTTTTAAACCTTTTAAGGATGGCATTTCAGGGAGAATTTATCCCTGAACTCATCCTTGTCTTTGTCTTTGCTCTTCTTTTCTGGTACGCTCTATTTGAGGAAGAGTTGGATTCTCTCTTTGCAAACTCCCAGTTTCTCACTACTTTTGGAAAGTATTATACTCCTTTTTCTCATAAGAGAAAGATAAGACAAAAATTTGAGAACATAGTTGAGATTTTAAAGCCTGCAGATTTCATCATAGAGGACGAGTTTCTTTTATTGTATGTGGAAAATAAGCACTTCTCAAAGATTAGAGTATCTTTTCTTTACAGAAAACCTCTCTTTCAGGTTACTCTCATTCTGAGATTTCAGGTTGAAGTTAAGAAATTCTCCGAGTTAGAGTGTGAGTATCTTGGAGTAAAATTTGAGCCTGAGAACAGACTCTCAGGGATTTTAAACTCAAATAAAGTCTTGAGAGATCTTCTTACATCAGAGAGAGTAGAGCTTTTTGCTCATGATAAAAGGAAAATTCTGGTGGAAACTCAGAGGAAAAACTATGAAAAGATTTATAAGATTCTTTCAAAAATCGCTCACACTCTTTCAAGATTTGAGGTGTGAGAATGGGCTATGCCAAAATTGAAGATCAAAAAAAGTTAAAGCAACCTTTGAACATTGAAAAAATAGTTCACTTTTTTCAGAAAAACAACTGGAAGGTGAAGGTCTTTGAAAACAGAGTTGAAGCAGACTATGGTTCAAGTATTCTCTGGAATCTTTTTGGAGATGCTGGATTGACAAAATCCCTTGGAGATCCTATGATGGCTCTCGTTGAGGTTGAGGAGAGATCTATAAAGATAAAGTTGGAATCCAAGATCTGGACCTGGGGGGGAAAACATGCAAGGGTTTCAAAGAGGCTGAGAGAGGTTTTACAGAACTTTTGGGAAGAGATAGAATGAAGTGGTATAATTTTATTCTTGCAAACTACATAGCAGTACAAATTTCATCCATCGTGGTTGCAATGAGATTGACGAGCCTCAAGATCATATTCATAGAGGAGGGAGAAAAGGTTTCAACTTCTATTGGGATATTTCTTTTGGTGCTTCTAATGTCAGCTCTAGTTCTACTTCTCATCAAGTTCAAGCTGAGTTTTCTCATCTACATCTTCACAGAGTATTTGGGGCTTTTTTTCATGAGCTTTTTGGTCTCTGCCCTCTTTGTTTCAGAGCTTTTTGCACTTCTTCTTGCAACGACATGTGTAGCTTTAAGATATTTTTTAGGAGAGTTCAAGAAAATTGGGAGGGTGATTCTAGCCTCTGGAGTTTCAGCCTTTCTTGGAAGTTCCCTCTCTGTTCTCCCCATAATAGTTTTGATGCTTTTGCTCTCCGCATACGATATTTTGGCGGTGAGAGGAACTCGTCACATGCAGGTGATAGCAGAGGATGTCTTTAAGAGAGGAGGCTCCCAGCTCTTCATCCATGAAAACGATAAAGAGACCTTAATGATTGGAGCTGCAGACATAGTTTTTCCTTCCCTTCTTGTAACCTCTGTTTTTTTAAACTATGGTATCCTCAATGCTTTACTCACCTCCCTTTTTTCTCTTGCAGGTCTATTTCTTGCAACGAGAAAAAAAGAGACACCTGCCCTACCATACGTGAGCTTAGGTATCCTCGGGTTTCTCCTCTCTCGAATCATCGAGACTCTCTTCTAGAGTCAGGAAAAAGATGAATTTAAATGGAATTTCTTTTCTCTGAAAAACCTCGTCTGAACTCTATCAAACTCTGAATCTCTGATCTTATCTCCAAATCCCTAAGAGCATATTCTTGAACCATCTTCTCCAACAAGTCACGATCTCTGAAACTCATGCTTAAATTTCAAAAATCCTCTTATTTAAGCTTTTTTTTAACAGAAAAAGGATAAAAATTTATTTTTATCTTGGAAGTTAATCATATCTTTAATTCCTTTTTCAATTTCTCAGATTTTTCAGAGTATTCCTTTGCCTTTTGTTTCTCATTTAGATTCCTGTATGCTATTGCAATGTTATTGTATACTTTCATCAAATTATATTTGTCTCCCAATTTTTTCAACACTTTTCCTGATTCAAAATAGTACTCAATTGCCTTGTCCCATTCTCCCTTTCTTGCATAAACTAAACCAAGATTGTTATAGGTCTGAGCCATTCCATGAACATCTCCAAGTTTTTCAGAAATCTCCAAATCTTTTTCATAGTACCCAATTGCCTTGTCCCATTCTCCCTTATCAGCATAAACTAAACCAAGATTTCCATAGGTCTGTGCCATTCCATGAACATCTCCAAGTTTTTCAAAAGTCTTTAAAGCATTTTCATAGTAATCAATTGCCTTTTCCCATTCTCCCTTGTCAGCATAAACTAAAC
>JBHIDS010000240.1:0-2537 GCA_046760205.1 Candidatus Methanofastidiosia archaeon | reverse complement strand
GGTGGCATTAGGGATGAGGAGCTGAGCTATTTTTGTCCCAAAGCCTAAAAGAGAGAAAGCTTTTTAAATAGCTCTAAGAACTTGAGAAAAATCAAGGTGGTCCTATGGGCAGAAGGGACAGAATGGCAGAAATCGTCCACGAACTGATGTACGATTTGGAAAGGATAAGAAACATAGGCATTGCAGCACACATAGATCATGGCAAGACTACATTGAGTGACAATCTACTGGCAGGAGCAGGCTTGATGTCTGAGGAGCTTGCTGGAAAGCAGTTAGTCTTAGACTTTGACGAGCAGGAACAGACCAGAGGAATAACCATAAACGCAGCCAACATCTCCTTAGCTCACGAGTTTGATGGTCAAGACTATCTCATAAACCTAATAGACACTCCGGGACATGTGGACTTTGGGGGAGACGTTACCAGAGCGATGCGTGCCATAGATGGTTGCATCATCGTCGTTTGTGCGGTAGAAGGGGTGATGCCCCAGACAGAAACTGTGGTGAGACAAGCTTTAAAAGAGAGGGTGAAACCAGTTCTCTTCGTAAACAAGACAGACAGACTGATAAGGGAGTTGAAGCTGTCGCCTGAGGCCATGCAACAGAGGTTTTTGAAGATCATATTTCAGGTTAACGAGTTGATAAAACAGATGGCTCCTCCAGAGTTCAAAGAGGACTGGACAGTCGATGTGAACGATGGGAGTGTGGTTTTTGGCTCTGCCTACCACAACTGGGCAATCTCTGTTCCCTACATGCATGAGAGTGGTATCACCTTTAAAGACATAATCGAGATGGAGCTCTCTTCGAAGCAGAAAGAGCTCGCAAAGAAAGCTCCAGTTCACGAGATAGTCCTAAACAGTGTGATAAAGCATCTTCCAAACCCCTTAACAGCCCAGAAGTACAGGATTCCAAAGATCTGGCTGGGTGATGTGGAATCTCAGATGGCAAAGGACATGATGAATTGCAATCCTGAAGGAGAATTTGCCATGGTTGTTACCAAAATAATCGTGGACAAGCACGCAGGAGAAGTTGCAACTGGAAGAATCTTTTCAGGAAAAGCAAGAGTGGGAGATGAGGTCTACATCATCGGTGCAAAGACCAAGAGGAGGGTTCAACAAGTGGGAATCTACATGGGGGCTGATCGAAAGAACATGGAGGAGGTTCCTGTTGGAAACATAGTTTTTCTCACAGGAATGAGGGAAGCCATAGCTGGGGAGACTCTCTCCTCAAAAGAGATTGCTCCCTTCGAGGCTATAAAGCACTACTCAGAGCCTGTGGTGACTGTGGCTGTGGAACCAAAGAACACCAAGGACCTTGCAAAACTCATCGAGGTAATGAGAAATATTTCAAAAGAAGATCCAACCATAGAGGTAATGATTGACGAGGAGACTGGAGAATACCTAATGAGTGGAATGGGGGAGCTACATCTTGAGATAATCGCCTATAGAATTGTTCATGATAGGGGGGTAGACATTGAGACCTCAGAGCCCATCGTTGTTTACAGAGAGTCTGTTGAGATTGCATCTCAGGAGATAGAGGGAAAGTCTCCAAACAAGCACAACAAATTCTACTTATCTGTTAAACCCTTAGAGGAGGAGGTCTTTGAAGCCATAAAGTCTGGAGAGATTCCTGAGGGAAGAGTGAAGGGAAAGGCTTTAAGACCAGTTTTTAGAGAGCTTGGACTTCCAAAAAAACAGGTCAATGGTGTGGAGGATGTGTACAAAGGAAACCTTCTCATAAATCTTTCAAAGGGTATCGTACACATTGGAGAGGTCATTGAACTCATAGTGGAAGCCTTTAGAAGCGTGATGGATAATGGTCCTCTTGCTCAAGAGCAGTGCACCAAGATGAAGGTGCTTATACACGACATGAAGCTTCACGAGGATTCTATTCACAGAGGACCTGCTCAAGTGATACCTGCAATAAGACATGCCCTCTTTGGGGCTGTTCTCTTTGCCAACGATCTCTTGTTTGAGCCTATGCAGAAACTGTTTGTGCAAGCTCCCCAAGACTACATGGGTGCAGTTACGAGAGAGATCCAGGGGAGGAGAGGTCAAATACTCAACATGCAGCAAGAGGGAGAGCTTGTGAGTATCACTTCCAAAGTTCCAGTTGCTGAGATGTTTGGTTTCGCCTCAGCCATAAGGAGTGCCACTGAGGGAAGAGCTCTGTGGTCGACAGAGGTTATAGGATTTGAGAAATTACCAAGAGAGCTTCAGAAAAAAACAATTTTGCAGATAAGAGAGAGAAAAGGCTTGAAGAAGGAGATTCCACAGGGGGAGGATTTTCTCCCAAGGTAATTACTCCTCGTAGAAAACCTTGTAAAACTTGAGTTCAGTTTTCCAGGGATACCTTTCAACTTTCAAAACCTTGTACTTCTCTCTCAGCTCTTGAAGACCTCTCTCTGTAACGATTTCTTCTTTCATCATGATCAACCTCCCATGAGAAGGAACAGTCCCACAAATTTATTAGTAATTTATATAAAGATTTTGTTTGGACATAGAATTATGAGAAAAGTATTTAACTGTGTCAATTCCATA
>JBHIDS010000239.1:0-2544 GCA_046760205.1 Candidatus Methanofastidiosia archaeon | reverse complement strand
ATGAAATCACAGTTTCAAATCAGGGGATTGAGTTTTCAGATGAGTTGGCACTTTCCTACGAAGCTATGCTAAAAACCTATTTTGAAGCTGTCTTTGACAAACCCCACAAAGAGCTGAAGGAGGCGTGGGCTGCCTTGATAATGGCTAGAAGCACTGGAGCAATAACCGAAGCCAAATACAATGAACTGCTCTTAAAGCTTGGAAAACCTTTGGTGACGATGAAAGAGGCTCAAGAGTTAAATGACAGAATTTTGAAAGATTCTGCCTTTGCAAATGAAAAATCCTTGGAGTGGGCTGAGGCAAAGAAAAAGATATACTTGGAGGTGCTTTCTGAGGTAGGGAGACTGGTGAAGGCATGCGTTATGTAGCCTACAAGAGAATTTTTAGAGAGATAGATGCCCTAACAACCCTTCAGTTGGTGGCAACGGTTTTATTATTTTCCATTTTTTTGATATACCCCTTGGTTTCTGTTGTTGGAGGGGCTTTTTGGGAGGATGGTTTTACTCTGTATCATCTAAAATCTGTTTTTAAAGACCCAGAACTCTTCAGAACACCAGCCAACTGGGATACAACTCTTTTGAAGAACACAGAAGACTATGTTGTAGTTGGGCTCTTTGATTTTGGAGCTATTTTCAACTCCCTCTTCATCGCCCTGTTCACCGCTCTTTTTTCAACGATAATTGGAGTCATTTTTGCATACATCATGGCAAGGTATGACTTTAAGCTAAAAACATTTTTCAAGGCTGCAATTTTGATACCGTTGATAGTTCCTCCCTTCGTTGGAGCTTTGGGAGTTTTGCAGTTTATCGGTAAAAATGGATTGATAAACACGATATTTTTTGATTATCTCAACATACTTCCAAAAAAGATATGGATCACAGGCATTCCAGCAATAATTTTAGTCGAAACTCTTCACTTCTACACCTTGGTTTATTTGAATGTTTTTTCATCCCTTGTAAATATCGACCCAAGCCTTGAGGAACAGGCGGAAAATGTTGGGGCAAAGGGATTTTTTAAGTTGAGAACTATAACTCTCCCCTTGGCAATGCCAGGAATTGAGGCGGGAGCAATCCTAACCTTTATTCTTGCTCTAGAGGATTTGGGAACACCGATAATATTTTCTCAGGGAGATTACTCCTATCCTGCAAGGCATACCTTAACTCTTTACATTTTGAATCACTGGGCACCTCAGTTCATTGGTCAGTACAATTTAAAGGTAATGGCTTTAAGTGTGATTCTCTTGGCAATTGCCTTGGTAGGTTTTGTCATCGTCAGAAAGTATATATCCCTTAGAAGGTATGCAATGCTTACAAAAGGCTCAATCTGGCAACCTTTGATGCGTGATGCCACAAAAACCAAAACCTTTTTAATCCTCACCTTCACCATCTCCCTTCTTTTGTTGGCTTTAATGCCTCACA
This sequence comes from Candidatus Methanofastidiosia archaeon, assembly GCA_046760205.1. Taxonomy (GTDB): domain Archaea; phylum Methanobacteriota_B; class Thermococci; order Methanofastidiosales; family SZ-28-30; genus JBHIDS01. Next base: position 1,126 of record JBHIDS010000239.1, on the reverse strand, counting down.
TTGGAGTAATCTACATGTCTCTTACAAGGGGGGGACATGCCGGGATAACACTTTTTCACTACAAAAATCTTATTGTAAATCCTCATATCTACACTCCAATAAAAAACAGTCTTGTGTATGCCATGGAATCTGTCTTTGTCATAATAATTTTGGGAACTTCGGTTGCATACATAATTTCAAGAAAAAAGATACCAGGAAGATTGATTTTAGATGTTTTGTCAACGATGCCTATTGCAATTCCTGGAATTGTCATTGGAATTGGAATGTTCATAGTTTTTTATGGAACCCCAATATTTCCCATGACGAGTCCTGCAATGATTCTTGTTGCAAGCTATGTTATAAGAAAGATTCCCTTTGCAGTAAGGGCAGCTTACGCTGGTCTTCAACAAACCCATGAAGCCTTGGAAGAGGCATCTCTGAACCTTGGAGCCTCAAGAATCAGAACTTTATGGAAAATAACCCTTCCCTTAATATCCATGAGCATTGTTGCTGGAGCAATGCTTTCCTTCGTCTATGTTATCTCTGAAGTTTCAACGAGCATTCTCCTTGGAGCTGTAAATCCAGACCTTGCACCAATGACATGGAAGCTCAAAGACCTTTTCTTTCATGCAGACTTCAACGAGGCTGCAGTTTTGGGGGTTTTGCTTATGACGATTCAAGCAGTTTCCATCATAGCTACAAACTATCTCTTGAAAAACAGAGCCGAGGTGATGACCGGTCTTTGAATTAATTTCTATCGAGATAAAAAATCGTCAAATTCGCAATACAAACTCAGCAAAGAAGAGTATCAATGTACCGAAATGTTTAAATAATTTAAATAAGGAGTTATTACATGAACAGAAAAAAAGGTGTGAGCAATATAATTTCTACAATTTTACTTATATTAATAACAGTTAGCCTTGCAACTGCTTTATACGCGTGGATCACTGGATATGTTTCAAGAGAGCAACAAAATTTAAGGGAAATTTCTGCTGGAGAGGTAAAAATTGAGGTATCAATCCTCTGCACGCCAACAAGCTGTAATCCTCAAGTATACAGGCTTGTAATAAGAAATATAGGAACAGACAATCTATCTGTGACAAACAACAGTGGGAAATATCTCATCTCAATTTATGTCAATGGAAAA
>JBHIDS010000238.1:0-2547 GCA_046760205.1 Candidatus Methanofastidiosia archaeon | reverse complement strand
TTCATGAGAAATCAGCTGAAATAGAATGTCACCTCCGATGGGTAAACAGATACCTCTTTTTTTAAAAAAAACTAACCACAACTTTTATAAATGAAATAAATGAAGCTTCTGAGATGAAACTCCACATCAAAATCATACTTGTAATCTTGGCATTTGTTCTATTTTCCTCATTTATTCATACAGCCCCAGAGTATGAAGGGAGTCTAAGCTGCAAAGAGTGCCATGAGGAACTCTATGATCAGTGGGCAAACTCTCTTCATGCTCAAGCCACAAGTGACCCTATTTTCGAGGCATCTTATCTTCTTGTTCTCAGAGAAAAACCTGAGGAGAAGGAATTCTGTCTGAGGTGTCACTCTCCCACCACTGCCTTAACCAAAGACTTCAACCTTGAACTTGAGCTCTCAAGGGAGGGGGTAACCTGCGACTTCTGCCATACCGTCTCTGATTTGAAGATGGATGGAGTAATTGAATACATACCTAAAGTGGGAAATATCAAGTTTGGAAAATCCAAGAGAGAAATAACAGAGCATGGTCTTTCTTTCAGAGATTTCTTTTCAAAGTCCGAGTTCTGTGGAGGATGCCATCAATTCCTGAACTCGAATGGAGTTCCCGTCATGGAAACCTATGAGGAGTGGAAGAGTGGACCATACTTTCAAAAAAAGGAATGTCAAGACTGTCACATGGAGATGGTTGAGAATGTAAGATCCCACAGATTTGCGGGAGGACATTTAGAGAGTAAAGTTACGAGTGCAGCTCAAGTGAAGTTAGATGTGGAGATAGAGGAAAGATCAATGAAAGTGAAAGTCTATGTCACAAACTCTGGCTCTGGTCACAAAATCCCAACTGGAATACCATCTAGAAGGCTAATTCTACACTTGGTGGTGCGAAATTCAGGTGGGGAAATCATCTTCAAAGAAGACAGGGTATATGAAAAAGTGCTGGTAGATGCAGAGGGAGAAGTGCTGAAGGAGGACCACAGGTTGATCCTCGACTCTGAGAGAATTTTAAAAGACAACAGAATCGCACCTTTGGAAACACGAATAGAGGAATTTGAGTTTGAAGTTCCACAGAGCATCCAAGATTTAGATGTTTCAGCAGAACTCGAGTACTCTTATGAACCTCAACTCCTAACCAAGACAAAACTCAGTGTTTTGATGGCAAAAGAGAGTAAATTTGAACACATTAGAGATGTATCAAAGGAAAGGGTTAAGGTTTCAAAGGAAGCGTTCTTCTGGGTGCTCCTTCTCACCATTCCGATTATAGTCATGCTTTATGAGATTTTGAGGAGGAGAAAATAGGGTTTATCAACCAAACCCCATCCCAACGAGGTATACAAAAACTATTCCAAAAATCAGAATCAAGGCATTCTGTTTTCTAAACTCTCTGTGAGTTTCAGGCACCAAATCTGAGGCTGCGATATAGATGAAAGAGCCTGCAGCCAGAGAGAGGAGAATTCCCAGAATTTGAAGAGTGATATCTTTTAGAAAGACATAAGCACCTAGAGCGCCCAGCGGCGTTGCAAGGGCAACTAAAAGGGAAAAAATCACAGCTCTTCTCCTCTCCACCTTGGCATGAAGCATCAGCCCCATGGCAGAAATACCTTCAGGAAGCTCGTGGAGAAGTACTGCAAGAGTTGTTATAAGACCTAAGGAGGTCGAGATCTCAAAACCAACACCTATGGCAATCCCATCCAAAAGAGAGTGAAAACCTAAGCCAATTATGGCAATCTCTGAGAAGTTGTGCTTGGGACAGTCCTCCTCTTTACAGGGATGCACCAATGCGGTGTTTTCCAGAAGGTAGAAGAGGAGAAATCCAAGGATCACCACAATCATGGCATTCTCGTAGAGTTCCAAGCTCTCAGGAATTATGTGGAAGAAGGCTCCTGCAAGAAGAGTGCCAGCGGCAAAGCTTATTATGTATATTGAGTTCTTTCTTGCCCAGCTCTCGTAGTAGAGAGTTAGGAGAATTCCAACTATGGTGGCAAAACCTGCAAGCCCACTGAATATAAGAACGTTTAGGATTTGCTGCATCTCTTATTTTTTGCTCTGAGGCTTATAAGGTTTGCTAAACCCAAACTTCCTTATCTCTGAAAACCTCTTTCTTCCAGATTGGAACGATCTTCTTTATCTCCTCCACAGCAAATTTTAGAGCCTCAAATGCCTCTTTCCTGTGAGGGGAGGAAACTGCCACCAACATGATGTTTTCCCCAACTTTAAGCTTTCCAACTCTGTGGATAATCAGAACTTTTTTTACATGAAATCTCTTCTTTGCTTCGTCTTCAATCTCTGAGAATTTCTTTTCCACCATCTCCTCATAGAAGTCAAACTTAAGGTATTCGAGTTTTCTTGGAGATTCTCTCACACTACCTATGAGAAAGCTAATCGCTCCAACGTCCTCAGATTTTAATTCCATCAAAGCCTTATCCAGCGAGAAATCTCTTTCAACTATCATCTCATCCCCCGCTGACTGGAGGGAAGATGGCAACCTCGTCTCCTTCTCTCAGTTTTTCAGAAGAATCTGCATATTCATGATTTCGAGAGATTAGGA
>JBHIDS010000237.1:0-2554 GCA_046760205.1 Candidatus Methanofastidiosia archaeon | reverse complement strand
AACAAGTTGGAATGAGCCATTGATTGATTTTGCAGATGCCAGAGATCCTATTTTTAATAGGTTAAAGGCAATAATCAGCAAAGATCATGCCTTGCCAACCGATTTGCTAAAAGATGCAGAAACTGTAATTTCTTACTTTCTTCCCTTTGAAAAAGAGATTCCCCTAAGTAATGTTGGTGGAGATAATTCTTCTAGGAAATGGGCCCTTGCATATGTTGAAACCAATAAGTTAATCGTTGATTTGAATAAAGCACTGTCAGAAATGTTGAAAGAATTTAATTTTTCCTCATTTATTCTCCCACCAACCCATAACTTTGATAGAGAAAAATTGATCAGTGATTGGTCTCACAAACATGTTGCCTATATTGCAGGTTTAGGAAATTTTGGCATACATCAAATGCTGATTACTGAGAGAGGTTGTTGCGGTAGGTTGGGAAGTTTGATTACAAATGCCAAAATCAAACCAACGGAGAGAACTAATAAAGAATTCTGTTTGTATAAGCATGATAGAAGTTGTGAAAAATGTGTTGAAAAGTGTACCTTTGGTGCTCTAAAAATTGATTCTTTTGACAGACACAAATGTCATGAAGTTTGTTTGTACAATGATAGACTTTATTTTGATTTGGACAAAACAGATGTTTGTGGTAAATGTGTTTGTGTTGTTCCATGTTCTTTTGTTAATCCCCTTGGGTAGAAAGGTTTAAAAAACAGAGAGATTATACTTATATGAGGGTTAGGGACAATCCCCTTAAGGTACTTAACTGCATATAAAGGAGCGTTGGATATGAAACATAATTCTTTTTTTGCTTCTTGGAGTGGTGGGAAGGACTCCTGCTTAGCACTTTGGAAAGCATTGAAAGAGGGGTATAAAGTATCATACCTTTTGAACATGCTGAATGAAACTGGGAGTAAGTCAAGATCTCATGGTCTTCCCAAAGATATTCTTATCCTCCAATCCAAATCAATTGGTATCCCAATAGTTCAAAGAAATACTACTTGGAGCAATTATGAAGCTGAATTTAAAACTGTAGTGAAAGAACTAAAATCCTTAGGTGTTAAAGGAGGGATATTTGGTGATATTTATCTTCAAGAACATTGTGACTGGATTGAAAGGGTCTGTAATGAAATAAACATTAATGTACTACTTCCCTTGTGGAAGGCACCGACGAAAAAACTTGCTGAGGAATTCATCTCTGAAGGTTTTGAGGCAATCATTGTTTCTGTAAAAGCTGATATCTTTGAAGAAAGTTGGTTGGGAAGATTGCTTGATGAAAATCTTTTAGAAGATTTGATTACCATCGGCGTTGATCCTTGTGGGGAAGCAGGTGAGTACCATACCCCTGTGATAGATGGTCCTTTATTCAAAAAACGAGTTTCTTTTCAAACTGACGGCATCTTTATCCAAAATGGGTATCGCTTGCCGAAGTTTGTGTGTTGACAACTTCTCACTTTCCAAAACCTAAAATTTGAAATTGGGACATGCTGTGAAAATCGTGGAGAGGGTTTTAAGAAAATAGATTTGTATAGAAAATTTTATAAGTGAAAAATATATCAAATAATTATGAAAAAATTTTTTAACATAAATAGATTTGAGGATAGACTTTTGCTTGTAATCAGTGTAATTTTTATAATTCTTTTTTTCCTCATTTTCAATGGTAATTTGAGAATTTATACAGGGTTAGATATTGTTTCTTTAAAAGACTTTACTTTTGAAAGGTCTAACGATTTATATCTTCTGAGTTCTTTAATTCAAAGCCTTGCAGCAATCTTTGCCATTGTCTTCACGATATCTCTTGTTGCAATTCAACTCTCTGTTCGAAACTTGAGCCAAAGAGTGATTGATATTTATGTGGAAAACATTCACTTTAGATTTTTAATTCTGATTTATTTGGTTTCAATAGTTTACAATATCTTGGTTTTGAGTAACATCAAAATTGCAAGTGAAAAAATGATCGATATTGGAGTTTTATTCTCAATTTTGGCTATTTTTGCAATAGTTCCCTATATGGTTTCAACAATCAATCTTCTAAAACCAAAAAGGGTTGTTGAAGTACTTATTTCAGATATTCCAGAAGAGAATGTTTGGGAAATGCAGTTAGAAGGTGATTTTTATGAGAGGTATTTTCAACCGATTGAAGATACAATAAGTAAATCAATAAAAAATATGGATTATGAAGTGGCAAGATATGGAATTTACGTTTTAACAATTTGGTTCATCGACATTGTGAAACTTTCGAAAGACAATGGAGAAAAAAAGAAGAATATAATAAAAAATGTTTCTAATTTGCTATCAAGATTTTTTACAAATATTGGGTCTGTGTCTTATAAAAATGATGCAATGGAGATTCTTTATTTCTCATTTATATCCATTTTAGCAATACACCGAGATTGGATGGATAACACTTATGGAGAGATATTTAGGTCATTAATTCATGTTGCTGAAAACTTAAATGAACATCTAAAATACAGGTTCAAAGAGGAAGAATATGAAAAAGAGATGGTAGAAATTGAACTCAGGCTCTCAAAGGTTTTGGTCAAAATTAGTGAGGTATCT
>JBHIDS010000236.1:0-2582 GCA_046760205.1 Candidatus Methanofastidiosia archaeon | reverse complement strand
ATCTCAAACTTTCCATCGAGTAATTCCTTTTTTGTAAAATTGGATGATCTTTTTGGTTATGGAAAGGCAAAAAATTCTGAAAGGTTTTGGGAATGGGATTGAAAAAAATTAACCTTCACAACACTTGATAATCTCTTTTAAAATCTCAATAGCCTTCAATGCATAATTACTTGCTGCGATGTAGTTTCCCGAAGCATAGAATTTTTCAGCCAACTTTAGAAATTCAATTACCTCATCAATTTTTCCAGAACAACACTCATCAAATTTGGGGTCTTCCCTGTTCTTCAACTCTGTACATGTGGATTGTACCTTTTCGAGAAGGTTCTTTGCATCTGAAATTCTGTTTGAAGCGAGTGGTTTCAAGGTTTCATTTATGTTAACTCTTCTTTTCGTACAATTTAGCATAAAAGTAATTGTTTGGTAAGAGCCCCAGTTCCCTAACACATCCTGCCCATGAACATACAAAGTGTGATTTCCTGCAGACAATCCAGTAACATCTATAGTCGCTACAACATTTTCTGTTAGAGAATCAAAGGCTCCATCTTGAGCATTCATTGAAGTTCCTGTCCCATCTGTCCCTACTGTATCTATGAAGTACTCTGCTGCTTGAATGTTGGAGTTTCCAGTTGTTGAATCATCCACTGTGGCTGTTAGAGTTACAGATGTTGCACAGTTTGTTGGATCCTGTGAAACTGAAGTGTTTGAAGTTTGAGGTCCTGTGGAATCTACAACAATGTTCAAAGTGAAGTATATCTCTCGATCATTTCCATCATAACCAAACCACGTTACATAAGAATTTCCTGATAAATCCACTTCAATCTGAGGTGCAGCATCAAGATCATTAATGTTATCTGGATGAGTTGAGATTTTTTGTACAGATCCAGAATTTCCTGAGGGATCTATGTTTACCCAATAAATCTCAAAATCATTTCCATCATAACCTTTCCAATCAAACCACAGAAACCCTTCAAATCTTCCTCGATTGAAAATGTTTTTCCATTGGTTTTGAATCTTCCATTTTCGCAAAAACCATAGATTGGTTTCGAAATCCTCACATCCTCTGCCTTAGAGATTCTTATCTGGAGTTCATTCTTGTACCTATCCACAACTCCTGAGACCTCTATGAAATCTCCAATATCCACTTCAAGATCTTCCCTCACAGAGGAGAAGATTGGAATCTCAACAGAGCCTCGATCATATATCTATACAAAGAGATGACCCTTTGAATCTATGATCTTGAAAACCACTCCAGAAACTTGCACAAACTCTCCAAGGTAATCCTCATTTATATCAGATAGTTCAACATTCTTAGGTTCGATACTTAGAGATACAAAGTAAAGTAGCACTATCCCCAGAAGAGAACATCCAACAGCGAGAAAGGATAGGTTTCTATCCTCCATAGAATCAATGAAAAAATATACTCTTAAATACTTTTCGGTTAATATACAATACAAATTTTTTTGACCTTGCGAATTCTCCAAGTCAAGGTAATTTTTTCACCTCTTCCTCGACTATCTTCATCATCTTTAGGATAATTTTTATGCCGACATTGATATCAATGGATCCTGTTCCAACATGTTTACCCATAGAATATCCTTCATCTTTCAAATGTGAGAATGATTTTATCAATTTCATGAACTTCTTATCAACAAAACCACCATTATGAACAAGAAGGTGTCGTATCGCTATGATGAACTTTAACCATTCGATTTCTAAAGGTTCCATTTTCATTTCAATGTCTATCTTAAACTCATTTTGTAAGAAATTTCGAATACGATCATAATTTTGAAAATTCACCATTTTTTTATTAAATCTTCCAGAGAATTTGCTGTAATACTTTGATTTTCTTTTAGAATTCAAGATATGCTTATTCAATACTAATTCCCTGAAGAAGAATTCAAAGCTAGAAACAACACTAACCAACACTAATTCATAATGAAAAGGTATCCAACTCGTAATTATCTGTGCTGAAGATTTCGCTAATTCTTTATCTGCTTTCTCTTTCAATCTTTCAGCTAGAGATAATCGACCCTCTAAATTTCTAAAGGGTTTATATTTCGGAGTCCACTTTTTTTGATTCATTTTGATACCTCCTTTAGGTAATCTATATACTTTATGCATAATATCTTTATGAATCTTTCTGTTTATTGGTTTGGACTAAATCATAATCCCTTTCTTAACGAGCAATGAAGAATTTGCAGCTTGATTTTGCACCAGAACTTTCAATAATTTTCAATTTATGAAAAAATATGTATAACTATCTACTAGATACTAGAATCAATTTTTGTTTCTTTCAATATTCCATATGTTTGTGAAGTTCAGAGAATTCAACGGATGAAATAAATTAACTTTAATGTTCTACAATTGTCCAAGAACTTGCTTACATTTATCATTAACTAAGTCCCAAAAATGATGCAATTCATCAACGGCCGGTTTTTTCGAAGGACCAAGTCCACGTTTTCTTGGATCGAGAAATAAACTGACCCTTGATTCCTCTGCTCTTGCAAAAAGGAAAAAGTTGCTGTGTCCACGGTGACAAACTCTATTTCTCAGTAGGACAATCCTAAAATGGCATCCTTCTT
>JBHIDS010000235.1:0-2587 GCA_046760205.1 Candidatus Methanofastidiosia archaeon | reverse complement strand
CTGCAGAAGCTGCTATTGCTCCCTGAGGAGAGACATAGATTATCACTGGGACAGGGGATGCGTTTACCTGCTTTATGATGTCCATCATGTAGTCACTTCTTCCCCCGGGAGTGTCCAACATCACTATGAGAGCATTTGCGGAATCCTCTTTTGCCATGATTAAGGAATCCTCAAACATGGATCTGGTGGAGGCACTGATCTCTCCCTTTATCTCAACTACATACACAAAATCTGAAGCTTCCGCTTCAAGGTTTGCAAAGACCACAATTAAGGCCAAGAATCCCAGAAAACCGAATTTTTTCAATCTCTCTACCTCCAATTTTAGATTTATTTCTTTATAAAGTTTTATAAAATATTAAAACTTCAGATTTATAAAGCTTTCGGTTATTTTTCCCTAAGCAAGAGAATGCCTTGGAAATCTAAATCTTTATCTTCTTCTTGATCTCATCTAACCTGTCGATGCTGTAGTAGGAGCAAACTCCCCTCTTCATATCAGGCTCTATTCCAGCAGCTTCTAAAGCCTTTTTTAGCTTTGGTCCTGAAATTCCAAGCTCCTTTGCGAGCTTTCCTGAACTCAACATTTTGGTATCTGCCATTATTTCACCTCCATTTTTTAGCACTTATACAAATTTTAAGCTTTTCGGTTATTATTCAAATAGAAGTTTATCTTTGAGAATATAAATCAGTGCAAAATTTCCTGGTAACATTTCATCTCCCAGAGGATAGATGTACTCAAAATCTAATTTAGTATCTTTTAAAAGCTCTTTTTTAGGACCCACGGCAACTATCTTGAGGTTTTTAGGTTCTCTTGAAAAGGCTCCATGTCCTCCAGATTCAAAGATCTCTTTGTTTTCAATCTTCCCATTTAAAAGTTTTCTAACATAAGTTTCCAAATGATTTTTGACGAGATGGGTATGATGCTCAAAGAGACCATAGAGCACTCCATCCTCTATTAAAGCTCCCAGAACATGACCATTTCCCAAATTTAAAGCAAGGCAATCTCCACAAGTGAGCCATGCTCCCAACACAGCAGCATAGGAGGAATCCATGAATATCTTGTTCTCAAAAGAAAGCTTAGAGAAGGCAGACCTTGCTCTTGTAAGCTCTTTCGGAATGTCTTCAAAGTAAAGCTCAGATATTTCATACTCTCTTTCCTTAAGAAGTCTCTCATAGAGATTGAACCTGTAAATCCTGTTGCTCTCCTTCGAGTAACCATGATCCTGAAGAGCTATTCCAAAGGCTTTTACATCATCTAAGGATAGACCTATCTTTTTCAAGAAGAATTCATAGAATTTCAGATCAACATCTGAGGTCTCGACTTTTACCCCTCTCAAATCTGAAACTTCTTCCTCTGAGATGATTTCAACCCCCATTTCTTGAACTCTTGAAAGGTCATCTGCGAGGGTGAGGGCAGCTTTCTTGGTCATGAATACCCTGTGCCTTTTCAAGTGATTCTTGATGGCGTAGGCCAGAGGACCTCCTCCCATGGTTTCTCCATGAATAACCAAATCATCCTCAATCTTTGAGATTTTCTCTGCAAGGAGCTTTGTGGGAGATGGAAGAACACACTTCAAGATAACACCTTTATGGTACAAAACTATATCCTGGGTTCCCTTTCCAACATCCAAGGTGAGTATCATCTGACTCTTCCCTCTAAAACGATTTTCACTATCCTTAAAATATCCCGGAGTTTGAAGTGAGACTTCTCCTTCCCATACCTTATCTCTATTGGGACCTCGACTATTCTCATTTCAAACCTTTTGGCAAATATTAACATCTCCATCTCCACCTCGTAGCTCACACTCTCAAAGTGCATTTTGCGGAGAAACTCCCTCCTAACTGCTCGAAAGCCTGACTGAGTGTCTTTAAGGTCATAGCCCACAAAGATCTTTATCAAAAGGTTTCCACAGAAGTTGGTGAATCTCCTGTGGGTTGGCATGCCTTTTCTATCTCCCAAGGTTCTGACTGAAAGGGTTAAGTCAGCATCATTTGCAAGAATTGGTTCAACAAGTTTCGGAATGTCCTGTGGATCGTGCTGCATGTCTCCATCCATGAAGACAACTATGTCCCCTGATGAATTCTTAATTCCTGTATTCATGGCAATGGCTTTTCCCATATTCTTTTCATGAGAAATCAACTTTACAGGAAACCTTCTCACAATTTCAGGGGTCTCATCTCCTGAGCCATCATCCACAACAACAACCTCATCCACTGAATCTGGAATCCTTTTAAGCACTTGAGAGATGTGTTGTGCCTCGTTGTAGACAGGAATTATTAGAGAGATCTTCATCATAGAAATTAGGTTTTTGGGTTTTTAAGGTTTGGGTTCTGTGATAACTCTGGTTTTTCTAAAATTTTATTCTCAAATCCCAAACCATTTTTAGGGCTGGTTTTCCCCCTTCATAAGAAAAAGCTCAACCGAAAAGAAAAGGGATTTGAGAATAAAAAAAACCAAAGGGATTGAAAATAACCTCATCTACAAATCTAGAATCTTTTATAAACCTTTTTTCTGTGAGCCACCAAAATTAATACAACTTTCTTCTCTTTTTCCACAATTTTGTAGATTACTCTATAATCTCCAACTCTC
>JBHIDS010000234.1:0-2590 GCA_046760205.1 Candidatus Methanofastidiosia archaeon | reverse complement strand
ATCTTTTTATACTAGTTTTTATTAATTATAAATGTATGATGAAAAAGATAAATAAGTCAGTGATTTTATGTGTGATTTTGCTAATGTGGAAATTCAAACCTGAACTATTTTGTGATTGTGGATAATCAAACTAAACCTTGAGCGTCATCACAGGCTTGAGCTTTGCTATGGGTCTTGCCAGATCAAACTTTGAGATTAAGTCTATTACCTCTTCCCCTCTATAGTTGAAGGGCAAACTCCTTATCTCCTGAAAGATGATCTCTCCCAAAACATCGTCTTTTAAGACGAAGTATCTGTCCCTCTTTCCCTTTATCTCAACATGGGTGTATGGTAGGGTGAGGTTGTACCCTCCTCCATGAGGAAGGATGTTTATCTTTCTTAGGAAATCGTAAACTCCCTCATCGATTGCTCTCTTCTCAAGAGAAGCAAGGACTTCTTCTGAGAGGTTTGAAGATTTTTCATAGAGATAAACTGGAAGATCCCATCTCAGAGTAACTGGGTAGATTACGTCCTTAGAGATGTCATAGCTCCCCAACCTTATCTCCAACTCCCCAAACATCCCTTGGTGAGTGAGGTTGGAGAGCACTTTACAATCTAGGATATTTTTTAAAATCATCCTTCTTCTTTCCATTACAAAGTTCTCGTACCTCTTCCAATCAACAAAGTATTTTCTTCTAGCCCTTCCCTCAAGAATGCGCAAATCCCCAAAAGGAGTTCTGAGTATTTCTCCCATCTCAGCGTACTTGTACATGTCCTTCTTTCTCTCAAGAGAGGAGGAGTGAAGAATGGCATAGAAACAATCAGGAGAGATTCTTGAACTCTCTGATGAGAGCACCTCGTAGAACTCGAAGAAGTGATTTCCTTTTCCAATGTCCAGTTTTATGGGAGTTCCATAAAGCTCAAGAGAAGCCTCATCGAACTGAGCCAGGCTTTCCCTCACCTCCCTAAAGCTCGGAAGTTTAGAAAGCTCTACAAGAGCAGAACCACAACCGTTGGGAAGAAGTTCTGGAAACATTACCCTTTCCCTCCATCTCACTACACAACCATAACCAAAACCCTTCTCCCACCTTCTCTTGTTTCTGGTTATGGTGGCATCAGGTCCAAAGAGACAGAAAATCTCCTCATCAAAACATAAAAGCTTTGAAAGCCCAAAAACCATGTTCTCATAAGACATCTTGGAAGCAAGGTCTTCAATGCCTAAAAAGAAGATCCTCTCTCTCGCCTTCCTTAAGAGTTTCTGGTGCTTCATCGGATGCCCTCTTGAAAGTGATTTATAAGCCTTACGCTCTGAATTATTCATGTTAAAAATCATTTTAAAGCATTTCTCTATTTCAACCTAAGTTCAGATACAAATTTTTCATTCATCCTCAACAAAGTCCAATCATTTCACCCAAACCTTAAAGTTAACATGGGAAGAGACAAAACATGAAAAGAATCTGTGTCATTGGACTTGGATACGTGGGGCTACCCACAGCATCCATGTTTGCTACACATGGTTTTGAGGTTTTGGGTGTTGACAAAAATCCAGAAGTGATCTCTAAGCTTAAAAGAGGAGATGTTCACATCTTTGAACCTGGGCTGAAAGTACTTGTGGAGGCTGCTCTGAAATCCAAGAACTTTGTTGCATCGATGAAAGTTAAAAAGAGTGATGTTTTTGTCATCTGTGTTCCAACGCCCTTAAGAGAGAAAAGGGCAGATCTCTCTCACTTAAAAGAGGCTGCCACCTCAATCTCCCATCATCTGAAAAAGGATAATCTGGTGATCTTGGAGTCCACAGTTCCACCAAAGACAACAAGGGAGGTTTTAGCTCCAATCCTTGAGAATTCTGGTTTAAAGACTGGAAAAGATTTTTATCTGGCATACTGTCCAGAGAGGGTCCTGCCTGGAAAGATTTTAAGAGAGATAGTTTCAAACGATAGGATAATTGGAGGATATGATACCCTTTCAGCCAAAAAGGCAGAAAAGCTCTACTCCACCTTTGTGGAAGGAGAGCTCTATCTCACAGATTCCACTACAGCAGAAGTTGTGAAGCTTTCTGAAAATACCTTTCGAGACGTGAACATCGCTTTTGCAAACGAGCTTGCCTTGATCTGTGAGGAGATTGGAGTGAATGCCTTTGAGATTATTGAGTTTGCAAATAGGCACCCAAGAGTTTACATTCACAAGCCTGGTTGCGGGGTTGGAGGGCATTGCATCCCTATTGATCCCTTCTTTTTGGTTGAAAAAAGAGGATTTTCAAAGCTCATTTCTATCTCGAGAGAGATAAATACAAAGATGCCTTTACATTTGGTTGAGCTTGCGAAAGCAGGCTTGAGAAGATTTGGAATTTCCTTAGGAAATGCATCCATCTTGATCCTTGGAGTTTCTTACAAGGAAAACACAGACGATGCGAGAGAGTCTCCCACGAAATACATGGCAGAGGAGTTGAAGAGAAGGGGAGCATCTTTGAAGATATTTGATCCGTATGTGAGGGAATTTGAGTTTGAAATTGAGAAGTCCTTGAACTTCAAGAATTTGGATTGCTTGATTCTATCCACAGCCCATGAGGTTTTCAGGGATATAGATCTCTTTGAGTTGAAGAGAGGGATGA
>JBHIDS010000233.1:0-2639 GCA_046760205.1 Candidatus Methanofastidiosia archaeon | reverse complement strand
TGGATTGTTCGTTCTTCAGGGAACTGGCATTACTACTTGTCTTCATGAATTTGCACACTGGTGGCAGCAAAACTCAACTGAGGCTGCATGGTACAGAGAGGGTTTTCCAACAGCATACCCTATTTTGGCACTTCAAAAGAAGGGATACAGTGAGGGAGATGAATACTATTTACGTAGATTGAGATCCTACAGAAGGGCTGTATCACAGATTGGGGACATTCCCTTGAGTAGACTTGGATATGCCACAGACTTTACCGATCCAAAGGTCGCAATGCTTTACTCAAAAACCACCATCTTCTACACACATCTCATTAACTATGTGGGCATTGAGAAGATGAAAGAGGTAAACGAGATTATACTCACTGAAAATAAGCTCATGTCAGAGGATATTCAGAGAATAATAGAGGAGGCAACTGGAGAAGATTTAGATTGGCTTTTCTCTGGCTGGGTCTTTGAGGGGCAATATCAAGACCCATGGTACTTCGATTGGACTGTCAATCTGCCAAACAGAGTGGATAGCTTGAAAGATAAAGCCAATGAACTGGCAGACGAACTTGCAGAGGACGAACTTTACATAGATTCAACGCTTGATAAGTTCGATGGGTTGGAGAGACTCATAGATTTGGGAAGACTGGATGAGGTTAAGGCAAGATTGGATGAAATAGAAGCTGAGTTGAAGTTCTTGGAGGAAACCTCAAAATCCTACAACTCCATAAAGGCTTCTCTCAGCAAGAACTCTGAGATATTAGATGCTTATGGAGAGAGTTTGAATCTTGAAGACAGGCTAGCCTCCATCAGAGATAACTTTGAGAGGGGAAAATACGATGATTTCAAAAAAGGTATAGAGTCTCTGAAATCTGACATCGATACTCTCATAAGCACTGTAAATGATGCACAAGAAACCATCGATAAAACCAAAAACTTCATCGACGTCTCTAAACCCACCTTCGAAAGGCTTGGACTCAACATAGATTTCATAGAGGAAGAACTTCCTCTCTTGGAAGATGCCCTAGAATCTGGAGACTTTGAGAAAGTGAAGGAAATCTCAGAGAGGATGAGAAACTCTCTTGAGAAAGCCAGAAGTGCAGCAGAAAAGATCGAGGAGGCTCAAAAGGCGAATAAGAAAAGAGGCTTTTTTTCAAAAGATTCTTCTCAAGAGATTGCAAAGGCAAGGGAGAGCTTCAACGCTGGGAATTTTGAGAAGAGTATTACCTACTCTGAGAATGCCATTGAGATAAATAAGCAGAAGGATTTCTCTGCTCTTGGCTTGATTCTCATTTTAGTCCTGGCAGTTCTTGGTGCAGGATATTTCACCTTTAAAAAGATGAAAACTCAAGCTCCAATAGAGAGAGAGGTTGGGAAAGAAGAGAAGATAAAAACTCCAAAAGCAAGGGTGAAGGTATCTCCTTCAGTTGTTTCAAAGATGATGAGGATAAAGGCACAGGTTGAGGGACTCGAAGGTGCAAAGAGAGAGAGGAAGATAACAGATGAGGTGATAAAACACTTTGGAGGGTTGCCTGAAACTCAGTTCTATCTCGAAAAGATTTATGGCGCCTTCGATGTTTCAAAAACACAGGATTACATCTTGAGGTTGTACAGAGATGTTTTGGGAGAGTAATATTTATATAGCTCCTTCAAATTTCAATCATGACTATAAAAAAGATTCTGGTTCCAATAGATGACTCTGTCATCGCTCCAAAGCTCGTGAGAGAGGCGGTTATGCTTGCAGAGAAGTTCTCGGCAGAAGTGAAGGTACTCCATGTCATAGACTACACCTCGATAACAGACTTTGAAGGTTCTTACCTTGGTGTCACCATATCTGGAGATTTGGAGGAAGCCATAGAACAGCAGGCGAGAGAACTTGTGAAATCTGCTGTCAAGAAGTTTCGGGCAGCTGGAATAAAGGTTTCAAAAAAGCTCCTCCGAGGAAGACCCTCACTCAAGATATGTGAGCTTGCAGAGAGAGAGAACTTCGATCTCATCGTGTTGGGATCGCAAGGTGCTTCCAAGCTTGAGAGAATGCTTTTAGGCTCCACCTCAGAGAGAGTTGTAAGAATGGCAAAGGTGCCTGTGCTCTTAATTCCTAGGGATTGGGAAGTTGAGGGTTAGGTTGTCCATTCCATCTGAATACAACCGAAAAGTTTATATACCTAAAGTTAATTTAACTTTAAGTAAGCCTAATGCAACTGAATGGACAACTTTAAGGTGCATGAAAAGGCATGGATGAGATATTAGAAAAGGTAATACTCTAGGATATGAGGTGATGTAAAATGGCAGAAATCAGACAAGGAGAGATAATGAAAGAGGGAACCCAGCGATTCATCGCTAGGGATGCCCAGAGAATGAACATCCTGGCTGGAAGAATCGTTGCAGAAACCATAAAAACCACTTTGGGACCCAGAGGAATGGACAAGATGCTTGTGGATTCCATGGGAGATGTGGTTATCACCAACGATGGAGCCACCATTCTAAAAGAGATGGATATTGCACATCCTGCAGCCAAGATGATTGTTGAAGTTGCAAAGACCATGGACGATGAAGTGGGAGATGGTACCACCACCGCAGCTGTGCTTGCAGGCGAATTACTAAAAAAGCAGAAGAACTTTTGGATCAAAAGATCCATGCCACCGTCGTGACTG
>JBHIDS010000232.1:0-2693 GCA_046760205.1 Candidatus Methanofastidiosia archaeon | reverse complement strand
TTTGCTTTAACCTACATTATAAAGCTTGTGATTGAGAAGAAAAATATAAAAATTTAAAAAATTAAAAGGTTAGAACCAGCCTCTCACCTTCATGGCAGCCACCACACGCTTTACTGCCACCATATAGGCTGCAGTTCTCATATCCACCCCTTTGGACTCGGAGACTTTGAGCACTTCATGAAAAGCCTTTGTCATTATCTTGTCCAGCTTCTCATAAACCTCTTCTGCTTCCCAGTAATAACCTGTCTCGTTCTGCACCCACTCGAAGTAGGAGACAGTTACTCCCCCAGCGTTACATAGAAAGTCTGGAATCACAAAAATTCCTCTATCGTGTAAAATTTCATCTGCCTCAGGGGTGGTAGGTCCATTGGCTGTCTCTGCAATTATCTTTGCCTTTATCCTTTCAGCGTTCTCCCCCGTTATCTGGTTCTCAAGGGCTGCAGGCACCAAAATGTCTACGTCAAGTTCCAAAAGTTCCCTATTTGAGATTTTTTTTGTGCCCGAAAAACCAACAACACTCTTTGTATTTTTTTTGTGCTCAAGCACCATATCTACATCCAAATCCATCTCAGAGTAAATTCCTCCCTTAGAATCAGAAACAGCAACTATTTTACATCCCATATCTTGCAAAAGCTTTGCTGCCCAGTAGCCTGCATTACCATAGCCTTGCACAGCCACAGTTGCATCCTTCAACTCCAAGCAAAGGTGCTTTGCTGCCTCTCTCGTTGTGTAAACTGAGCCCATGGCTGTGGCATTCCCTCTACCTTGAGAACCCCCGATTTCTAGGGGCTTTCCCGTTATCACTCCTGGGGTGTTGTATTGGGTGATTTTAGAATACTCGTCCATCATCCAAGCCATTATCTGTGGGTTGGTGTAAACATCTGGAGCTGGAATGTCTTTCTTGGGTCCTATTATCTGGGAGATTGCAGAGATATATGCTCTTGAAATCCTCTCAAGCTCACCTTTTGACATCTCCTTGGGGTTGCAAATAACTCCTCCCTTCCATCCACCATAGGGAATCCCAACGACGGCAAACTTCCAGGTCATCCAGGCTGCGAGAGCTTTGACTGTGTCCAAAGTCTCGTCATGATGAAACCTGATTCCTCCCTTGGTGGGACATCGAGCGTCGTTGTACTGAACTCTAAATCCCTTAAAGACTTTGGTTTTTGAATCATCCATCTTGACTGGAATCGAAACCTGAAGAATCCTCATTGGTTCTCTTAAAATGGCATGAGCAGCTGGATCTAAACCGAGAGCTTCGACTGCCTTGTTCAGCTGAGCCTGGGCGATCTTAAATGGGTTTAACTCTTCTACCATCACATCACCTTTTTCTGTCTATGAAAGGCAAAGAACCTTTAAAATTTTATCTTATAAAACTTTCTGTTTGTAAACGATAAAAAACCTGAAGGGTCAACTTTATAAATGTTGATTTAAATTCAAGATATGTTAATGCCAGCAAGGCGTGCTGAGGAGATAGAGTATGCAATCCGTGATGTTATACTTCCTGCAAGAGAGCTTGAAAAGAAGGGAATAGAGGTCTTGAAGTTAAACATTGGAGACCCTGTCGCCTACGATTTTGACACTCCAAAACACCTGAAAGAAGCTCTCTACGATGCAACTCTTGAGGGATTAAACGGTTACACAGAGTCAGAGGGTCTTTTAGAGTTGAGGGTTGCCATTGCCGAAAGAGAGAGAAAAAAGAACAAAATCTCACTCTCAAGCAATGACATTGTGGTTACGACTGGGGTGACAGAGTCCATCCAGATGCTCTTTGGAGCACTCCTAGAGCCTGGAGATGAGGTATTGGTTCCAGGACCAAGCTATCCTCCCTACATCTCTCTTGCAAGCTTCTTTGAAGCAACCCCCATAGAGTATCGAACCATAGAGGAGGAAGGTTGGATTCCCGATTTGGAAGATTTGAGAAAAAAGATCTCTCAAAGATGTAAGGCAGTGGTGGTTATAAACCCAAACAATCCCACAGGAGCCTTGTACCCAAAGAAAATCTTAAAAGAGATATGTGGGCTTGCAGGAGAGTATAACCTCCCCCTCATCTCAGACGAGATCTATGATGAGATAGTTTTCAAAGAAAAACACACATCACCCTCTTTTTCAGACATTCCAATGATAATCTTCAACGGTCTCTCAAAGGTATTCATCGCTCCTGGATGGAGAATTGGTTGGGCTATTTTTTACAACTTTGGGGATTTTGACTCTATAAAACAAGCCTATTTGAAGATGGCTCGTTTAAGGTTATCCTCAAACTCTGTTTGCCAGAAAGCCTCTGTGGCTGCTCTCAAAGGCTCAAGAGACCACGTAGAAGATATGGTTAAAAAGCTCAAGAAAAGGAGAGACTTCTCACACAAGAGATTAAACGAGATTTCTGGAATCTCTTGTACCCTTCCCAAGGGAGCTTTCTACATCTTTCCAAAGATTTCATGGGAGGATAAAAAGTTTGCTTTGGATTTGCTCTTAAAGGAGCATGTTCTCTTCGTTCACGGCTCTGGGTTCTCAAAAAGATATGGAAGAAATCACCTGAGAGCGGTTTTTCTCCCTCCTCTTGAGCTTTTAGAGGAGGCATTTTACCGGCTGGAGAGGTTTGTTGGTGGTTTGCGAAGATAAATCTAGGAAAGCTCCTTTCTCATGTAAACCCCTTCTAATCTATATGAAAATCTTCTGTAGTACTCCCTTGCCCC
>JBHIDS010000231.1:0-2717 GCA_046760205.1 Candidatus Methanofastidiosia archaeon | reverse complement strand
ACCTCTCAAAAGTTTGGTGATTATGTGTTTTTGACACCATCAAAAAAATTTGAGTTTTATTCTCAAACCTTAAAGGAAAGATTAAGTAGAATTGCAATAAAAGAGGCAGAAAAGGAGGGAGAGGATTTTGAGATTGCATTGGAAAAACTTTTGAAAAAGTTGAAGATAGCAGCAAGGGGGAGCAAGATTTTCTTACCTCACTATGAGGAAGTGAGATACTTTGGGGATGAAAAAGATTTTCCATTTTTGCTGAATACATACAAGTTGATGACTCATGCAGAGGGAAGAGGAGCAAACCTTCCTTTCTTACAAGAGAGTTTGGGGGTTCATGTAAGAAAAAAGTGGGATACATGGGTTGAAGTTAATCCAAAAACAGCAAAAAAGTTGGGAATTTCAGATGGAGATGAAGTATGGGTTGAGTCTCCCCTAGGAAGGATAAAGGCGGAAGCAAAACTGTATGAGGGAGCAATTCCAAATGTTGTAAACATTCCCTTTGAACAGGGTCACAAAGGGGGAGGGAGATGGGAGAAAAACAGAGGTTCAAATCCAAATTGGATTATTGGTGAAGAGTACGATTATTTGGGAGGTCTTGCTGCATGGTTTTCAACAAGAGTAAAAATCTATAAAGCATAGGTGATTTGAATGGTTAAGTGGGGTATGGTTATTGATTTGGACAAATGCACCGCATGTCAAGCATGTGTTGTTGCATGTAAAGTTGAGAACAGCATTCCCTTTGCAGAGGAGCATGAAGAAAAAGGGGGAAGGACAATATTTTGGATGGCTATGATTTCTGTAATTGAGGGAGAATATCCAAATTTGAAGGCAACCTTTATCCCAAGACCATGCATGCACTGTGAAAATCCACCTTGTACAAGGGTTTGTCCAGTTGGAGCAACCTATTTGAGAGAGGAGGATGGGCTCGTGATGCAGGACTACCACAGATGCATTGGATGTAGATACTGCACCGTAGCATGCCCTTACACTGTCAAATCCTTTAACTGGTACTCCCCAAAATGGCCTGAACCTATGGATAAATATCTGAATCCAGATGTTCCAAAAAGATTTACAGGAGTTGTTGAAAAGTGTAGCTTTTGTGAACACAGAATACAGAAGGCTAAGAAAAAGGCTGAAGGAGAGGGGAGAGAGTTAAGGGATGGAGATGTTGTTCCTGCATGTGTTCAAACCTGCCCCTCCAATGCAATCTATTTTGGAGATTTGGATGATCCAGATAGTGTTGTTTCAAAACTTGAAAAGAGCCCCAGAGCCTTTAAACTTTTAGAGGATTTAGGAACAAAACCAAAGGTGATATACCTGAAAAGTGGGTGATAATTTGAGAAAAATTGAGAGAGATATCATTGAACCAACTTTGACCAGTGGAAAGTTATTCTATCTTGTTGTTGGAATTTTATTTGTAATCGTTGGCTGGGGAGGATATGCCTACCTGACCCAGATTAGGTATGGACTGGGCGTTACAGGTTTGAACAGACCAGTTTTCTGGGGTGTTTATCTAACCAACTTTGTTTTCTTCATAGGAATTAGCCATGCTGGAACTTTGATCTCTGCGATTTTGAGAATCGTTGGGGCAGAATGGAGGAGACCTTTTACAAGGGCTGCTGAGGCCATCACAGTTTTTTCCCTTCCCTTCGGTGCTCTCTCTGTAATAGTAGATTTGGGCAGACCTGACAGGATTCTGAATCTAATTCGTTATGCCAGACTTCAGTCCCCTATCTTGTGGGACTTTATTTCTATTTCAACCTATTTGTTCTCAAGCGTGATTTTTTTCTACCTTGCCTTGATACCCGACATTGCAACTTTGAGAGATAATTTGGATAATGTCTCTCCTTTCAAGAAAAGATTGTACAGAATTCTGTCCTTGGGCTGGAGGGGTACTGAAAAGCAGAGAAGTCGGCTAAACAAGATAATGGCTGTAATGTCCATATTTCTTGCCATGCTCGTTGTAACTGTACATACAGTAGTTTCTTGGATATTTGGAATGACTCTGCAGCCTGGCTGGCACAGCACGATCATTGGACCATTCTTTTTGGCAGGAGCTATTTTCTCAGGAACTGCAATGGTGGCAATAGTGGCAGCAATAATTAGAAAGGTGTACCATTTGGAGATGTACATAACAGAAAAGCATTTTTCCTATCTTGCCAAATTCCTTTTGGCTCTGACCCTTGCCTGGTTTTACTTTATTTTTGCAGAGTATCTCACAGAGTTCTACGGACAAGAAAGCCCCCACATGGCAGTTTTCTCTGCTAAGTTCTGGGGCGAATTTTCTCCACCATTTTATGTAATGTTCTTTCTTTGCTTTGTGGTGCCTCTTTCTATTCTTGTAATCACAAAAACACGTTCAATAAAGGGATTGGTGATTGCATCACTATCCATTAACCTTGGAATGTGGCTTGAGAGGTTCGTTGTTATAGTACCTTCCCTAACTAGGCCCAGACTTCCTCAAGAGTTTGGAATCTATTATCCCACATGGGTGGAGTGGTCTATTACTTTGGCATTTTTTGCAGGTTTTATTCTTTTGTACATGCTTTTTTCAAAACTGTTTCCCCTGATCTCTATCTGGGAGTTTGAAGAAAAACACAGAGCTAACTAGGTGTTGAATTGGAAATAGGAGTGATTTTATGCACCTGTAAAGGCAAAATATCCAAGATTGATGAGTTGAAAACTTATTTTGATGCAGAAGTTGAGAAAGCTTTATGTGAAAA
>JBHIDS010000230.1:0-2717 GCA_046760205.1 Candidatus Methanofastidiosia archaeon | reverse complement strand
AAATTTATTGTTTTAAAGCCACAGAAGGCGGTGGGTTTCAATTCTTTTGAATAAGGGGACTTCAGCGAAGCTGAATGTCTCCTAACGCTCCTGATGGATTTGCATCAGTCCCATGGTTCTTTTTCTGAAAACGTCCAGCCGTACTGTTCTATCAAAACCATTATGGCTGCCTGGGGTGGAATCACTCCTCTCTCAGTGACTATCACGTCTATGTACTCTGGAGGGGTGATATCGAAGGCAGGATTTCTAATAACTACCCCCTCAAACTCTTTCTCAAGTTCTTTGGGAATAATCTCATACTTTGATCTCTCCTCTATCTCTACAAGTTCTCCAAGGAGAGTGCCTGGATGAAACTTATAGGACTCTGCAACACAGGTTACTCTCACCCTTGCCTCTTTGGCAAGGGCTCCAAGGGCAGAGGTACCAATCTTGTTGATCACTGCTCCATTTGCAGTTATGGCATCTGCGCCTATTAAAACTTGGTTTATGTCTCCTATGAAGTAGCGTGTTGCAGAGTCTACTATGAAGGTCACAGGAATTCCAAGGTCCCGTAGCTTCCTCGCTGTGATTCTTCCCTGATATCTGGGTCTCGCTTCCCTCACGAAAACTTGGAATCTCTTACCATCTTTGTGGGCATCACGAAGCACTGAAACAACGCACTTTGAGTGGCAGTGAGTCATTATAATATCTCCATTCCTTATCCTCTGAGATGCAATCTCCCCAATTCGCGCAACAGCCTTTAAAGAGGATTCTATGAAACCTTCAGAATTTCTTATCACTCTCTCTTTTAAAGTTTCAAGGTTTCTCTCTTTTTTGTAATCCTCAAAGGTTTTGAGCAAGAGAAATCTCAAGGCATTTGGGAGGGAGACTGCAGTAGGTCTAGTTTTGAGGAGAAACTTTGCACCCTCTTTTATCTCAGAAATGAACTCCTCTGGATTTTTTGCCTTGGAGCTCTTTGATATGATCTTTAAAGCCTCAGCTGCACTTCTTGCGATCTTTCCAGCTCCTCTTATTTCCATGTTCTTAATACTCTCTCCTATCCTCAAAACCCTAGGATCCACTCACTCACCTTTTACAAGTTTTTCTATCTCTCTTAGAGAGGCTTTTAGAATGCTCCCTTTAGATTGCAAACAGAAGTAAGCTGTGGCATTTCCAAAGAGTACAGACCTTTCAAGATCTCCTGTGTCTATGAATCTTGAGAGAAACCCAGAGATGAAAGCTTCCTTCACGCCTTCCATCTCAAACTTTCTTGAGGGAAATGGAGGAATAATCTTCTCTTCCTCATCTGTGATTTTACATCCTTTTTTTGGGTCAAAGATGAGAGAGGTTTTGGCATTTTCACCTTGTTCATTGCAAACCAGAAAGTCCACAGGGAAATCATGGTCAGAGAAGGTTACAATTTTGTGTCTCTTGCAAAAATCAACAATCTTTGATGCCAAATCTTCTCTTTCAGTGCTTAGAAAAATGCTTTTTGTTTTCTTGAGATAGTCTTTGTATATTTTTTCAAATGATAGCTCTGTGTTTGCACCTTTGAAGAAGAGGGAATAGGTGTAGTTGGGTGTTTTTAGCTTTAACTCAAGCCCACTCTTTCCGTCACTCAAAATCAAATTAGAGTAATCAACGCCATGTCTTTTCAAAATCTCGATTAAAGAGTAGGCATCTCTGCCTATACTTGCTACAATGCCAGTTTTTTTTGAAAGGATCTTGGTGTTTATGGAGACGCTCAAGCATGGAGAGGAGTATCTCTCAGATAGTTCCTCTATTAAATTCAAATCTCCCCTCTTCAAGCTTGTTTTGATGATGGTTTTTATGTTAACATCACCTATTGAGAGCAAATCCATATTATCCCAAAAAAAGAGAGGTATTTATACCTTTTCATTAAAAAGCTTTAAAAGCCGAAATTCAATTTCCCTCGATGATTCAGGTTTTAAAACTTTACTTTAATTATCCAAAGAGGGATGACGTTTTGAAGGATGTGAATTTAAAGGTAGAGGAGGGAGATTTCGTTGGAATTGTGGGACCCTCTGGTTCTGGAAAGTCAACCTTAAGCCTCACTTTCAACGGCATCATTCCAAAATCAATAAGTGGAAATCTTAAAGGAGATGTGGTGGTTTGTGGGCTCAACACCAAAGAGCATGAGATCTACGAGCTTGCACCCAAAGTTGGGATTGTGCTTCAGAATCCAGAGGCACAGCTCTTTGGCATGACTGTTGAGGAGGAGCTTGCCTTTGGTCCTGAAAATTTGGGAATCGATGTTTTGGAGATTGAGAGGAGAATCCAAAAAGCTTTGGAAATAATTAAAATACATGACAGGGAGAGATTTCCATTCTCCCTCTCAGGTGGGGAGAAACAGAGGGTTGCCATAGCCTCGATGCTTACGATGCTTCCCAAGGTCTTGGTTCTCGACGAGCCCACCTCCCAGCTTGATCCTCTCGGAAAGAGTGAAGTTTTCTCCCTCCTAAAGAGCCTTAAAAACATCACCATAGTTCTAATAGAGCATGAAACAGAGTTTCTCGCCACCTATGCCAAAAAGATACTGATTCTTGAGAGGGGAAGAATTTTAAGGTCTGGAACTCCTCGAGAGATATTCTCTCAAGTTGAGTTCTGTGAGAGAATAGGCATCAAAGTTCCAGATGTTGCAAAGTTTACATACAGACTTTCAAAGCTTGGAATTTTGGATGGGGTCTATGTTGAGTTTCAAGAAGCTCTTGAAAAGT
>JBHIDS010000229.1:0-2781 GCA_046760205.1 Candidatus Methanofastidiosia archaeon | reverse complement strand
GTCATTCTCCTCTCAGTAAATCTCATAGCTTACCAGGATTTTTTGAACCAACAGAAATTTTTCTCATAACCGAAAATATAAGGGGTTTATAAATCTTTTTCCCTGAAGACGTCAAAGCCCCAAGGTCTCTCGATCCTCTCAGCCAAATTATATCCCAACTTCTTGTAGAAGCTGATTGCCCACTTAGCATTCTCCACGGTGAGGAGTCTCAGTTTTCTGAGACCTATCTCTCTGGCTCTCAGTTCTAGATAAGTTACTAAGACGGTTCCCATTCCCATCCTTTGATGTTCTGGAAGTATATAGACCCAATGAATCCTTCCAGTTTTCTCACTTTCAATTTGTAGAGCTGCAACACCAACAATCCTACCTTTACTCCTATAGATGTAAAACATCATCCTCTCAAAATCCTCTAAGAGCTTTTCTAGAGATAGAAAAGGCTTTCTGAAATGTTCTTTCGGGATTATGTTCTTATATGCTTCTCGATTGCTCGTGTTGATTACCAACAGAATCTCTTCAGCATTATCAGAGTAAGCTTTCTCAATCATATCGTATTGCCTCGTTCACCTTGTTTTTTATATTCACTAACAATCAAATTAACAGAACCTTTAAAGCCAAACTTTATAAGGGTTTTCTCAGAGATTTTTCGGTGGTAGAATGGAGGTTGAACTTCCAAGGTATGCCTTCTTAGATGATGAGTTTGTGAAGTGGGAGAATGCCAAGGTTCATATCTCAACCCATGCCCTTCACTATGGAACAGCGGTTTTTGCAGGACTTCGAGGTTACTGGAATAAAAAGGAAAAGCAGATTTACATCTTCAGAGTTGAGGATCACTTTAAAAGATTTCATCATTCTTGCAAGATAATGCTCATAGAACTCAAGTACTCGATAGATGAGCTTAAAGAGACAACGAGAGAGCTTGTTGTAAAGAATAGATTTCAAAAAGACATCTACATAAGACCTTTGGCTTTCAAGAAGAAGGGTCCCAAGGTGATTGGAATGGACATCACCACAGTCTCAGACTCTCTTTTGATGTTTGCCCTTGGATTTGGGGAGTACCTTCCCTTAGGAGGGGGACTTAGGGTTTGCACTTCAACATGGAAGAGAATAGATGATCTCTCTATTCCAGCAAGAGCAAAAATTTCAGGTTCTTATGTAAATTCTACCTTGGCAAAGGCTGAGGCAACCCTCAATGGCTTCGATGATGCCATCTTTTTGACGAGAGAGGGTTATGTCTCAGAGGGGTCTGCCATGAATCTCTTCATAGTTCGAGATGGGGAGTTGATAACAACGCCAGTTTATGCAGACATTTTGGAGGGCATCACCAGAAAGAGCATCATAGAGCTTGCAAGGGACTTGGGGTACAAAGTCAAAATAAGACCAATTCAAAGATCAGAGCTCTACATAATGGATGAAGCCTTCTTCTGTGGAACTGGAGTACAGATAGCTCCCATAGCCTCAGTGGACCACAGAAAGATTGAGTCTGAGGAGATGCCAATATCGAGGCACATACAAAAAGAGTTCTTCAAGATTGTGCGTGGAGAGAATTCGAGCTACAAAAAATGGCTCTTTCCAGCTTACAAGTGAGTAAATGTGATTAAAAAAGCTGGTTCTCCTCTCCCACTGCATTTTAAACATAAATTCCAAAGCCTTGGGTGCTGAGAGGCATGAGGCTCTCTATGAGAAGTCCATGAAGTTTTAGGCTTGGTTAAACTTTGTGAGAGAGAAGGCGTTGAGCTTGAGATGTTTGATAAGGATTCGAAAAAATTTAGGGATTTTTTAAAGAAACTGTAGCAAACCTTAAATACCTTCTCTTTAACCTAACCCGTGATTCATGAGATTCTAAGTTATGGCATAGACTCAAACAGCTTTGTAATTGAGGACAACGTAAATATCTTGATAGATTGTGGAACTGGTCTAAACACCAACGTCTGGGATTTTTTGAGAAAGAGAGAGATTGAGATTGACATTCTTATAAACACCCACTGTCACATTGACCACATAGGAGGGAATAGATTTTTTGAAGATGTCAAGATATATGCTCATGAGTTGGATGCTCCTGACATTGAGAGAGGAACTCCAAAGACGGTGGCTCACATGATTTACCCAAACTTTTCTGGGTTTAAAGTCACGAAGAGAATGAGAGAGGGAGATCTTATCAAGACGGATTCTCACATCCTAGAGGTACTTCATACGCCAGGGCACACTGAGGGAAGCCTCTCTCTCTACGATCTTCAAGAAAAGATTTTGTTCTCTGGAGATACCGTGTTTCACATGGGGATAGGCAGAATGGATTTTCCATCTGGAAGTGAGATTGACATGAAGAAATCACTTCAAAGATTATGTGAGTTTGAGATCGAAAAGATATATCCTGGGCACGGGCAGTTAACCACCAAGGAGAGTCTTGAGATGGTTTTGAGGTTTTACTTTTGAATCAGAATTCTTAACTTGCTATAGAACCACCCAACGTATTCCATGCTCCCATCACTTTTCCAATCAAATTGTCGGGAATCACTGTTTGTAGAGATGTGTTAGAGGGTATCAAAATAGCCATGTTTCCAATACCTGCAAGAAACATTGCTCCAAAGACAACATAAAAATTTGGTATCAATCCGACAATCAAGACAAGCACTTCCAAAAAAACAACACCAAAAACAATGGTCCCACTGTTTTCAAGGATTTTTAAATTTTCTTGACAAATGATTCAAACTCACTTTAGTAGGGTTCCCTTCAATAGCTGATTGTCTAAGGAAAAACCAGAAAAACTTATATTCACATAATCAC
>JBHIDS010000228.1:0-2814 GCA_046760205.1 Candidatus Methanofastidiosia archaeon | reverse complement strand
GGTTATGAGATAAGGGTCTTGGATGTGGACATTGATTCAAACAAGGTTTTGCTTTTAATCACCATGCCCAATGGATATCTTCATGAGTTTTGGATGATTCTTGATCCTCTTCACGGATTTTCTGCAAATCCGCAGGTATTCTCTTCTACTGGTGAGGGGGAAGAGTACAATGGACTTTCAAAGGATGATGTATGGATAGACTTTGAGTACATCTACTACAGGGATTCTTTAGGTTACTACCACACCCAGTACTCCTATCCTCTCTTTGTATTGGATGGCATCGCCACTTTTGTGGGTGCCGATGGTACTACTGGAGCGTTATTCAACATCTACACTCTAAGGGACAATGAAATTTTCAGGTCATCTCAGTGTTGCAAGCTCTTCACAGAAAAACCCAACTCCTATGCTCTATGGATAGATCAGATGAGAACAGACGAGCCAAGGATTGGAAATTACTCTCAGCCCCACATATTCTATCTCGATAACCTTTTTCCAACTCGTCCCCAATGGCCTCAAAACTTGTTCTTCTTACCAATAGAGGAGTTTTTTGGAGAGGGCTTTGTATCAGGTTTCATCAACTTCAAGGGAACTTGGGACTCTATAGACTCTCATGCCACCACTTCTGGACCTGTAGTGATTCCTTTTGGACCTGATGGAAACCCCCAGAATCTCTCAAGTCCAGAGGCAGTTCCATGGCCCTATGCAGATAGAGATCAAAACGATTTTGTTTGGTGGAATGAGGATTGCTTTTCAAGGAAATACTCCCACTGGTTTATGGGGACTTGGGATTCAGGAGCACCTATTACAGATTTCATAGAGGGAGGAAACACTCCAATTCCTAATGCAGACTATATGTGGGAGATGAACTTTGCGTTGTGCGATACCATAGAGATGATAAAGTGCGAGACCAAGTACGAGGTTTCTGGACCTTACAGCTATTTTAAATTGAAACTCACAGACATAACGTGGGACGACGATTCAGATGGTTTAAAAGACACAGAGTTTGATGATGGGATAGATTTTTCAATAGAGTTCAGCGTCTCTGGAATCACATACAGAGAATTGATGGTAGTTGAGTTAGATGAGGCTTCCCTTGTGAAACTCGATATAGAGATTGACTTTAAGTCATTGAAAAAGAATCTAATACTCGTTGGAGGAGATCAGGTTAATTTCATAGTTGAGAGATTGGTGGATGAGAGGATAAGACCAGATGATTTCTCTGAAGTTAAGTGGTTTTTATACCAGGGTGGATACAAACTCTACACCGATCCTTTCAAAGAGGGATTCAATGTTTTGGTGGTGGCAGGTCCAGATAGGTACGAAACGAGAGCTGCAGCTGAATACCTCGTCAGAGACATGGATTTTTGAGTCCATAGAAAATAGTCAATCACCTAAAATAGTTTTTGCTAACACCGAAAAGTTTATATATCATGGTTCAGTCTGGACATAGTTGTATCTTTAATACCTCTCTTAACTCTTTTACCTTTTTCAATAATTTACAAGATTTGAGGTGTTTAATTGAGAACTTTAAGAGAAGTTGGAATAATAGGGTATGGAGCCTACATTCCAATGTATAGGATAAAGACCTCAGAGATGGCTGGGGTTTGGGGTAAGGACACAGAAGCTGTTCCAATAAAGGAGAAATCTGTTCCAGGTCCTGACGAGGATGCGGTAACCATTGGTATCGAGGCTGCGAGAAATGCCCTCAGGCGAAGTCAGATTCATCCAGAAAGGATCAAGGCGGTCTGGACAGGTTCTGAGTCCAAGCCCTATGCAGTAAAGCCCTCCTCCACCATCATCGCTGAAGCCATAGGTGCCACTCCAGAGGTGGATGCCGCAGACTGGGAGTTCGCCTGCAAGGCTGGAACAGAGGCGATGCAGGCTTGTTTTGGTCTTGTGGGAAGTGGAATGGCAAACTACGCCATGGCTTTGGGAGTGGACACAGCGCAGGGAAAGCCTGCAGATCATCTTGAGTACACTGCAGCAGCTGGGGGGGCTGCCTTTCTCATAGGAAGAAGGGAGGAGAGCATAGCATACCTTGAAGCCTCCTACTCCTATGTAACAGACACTCCAGATTTCTTTCGAAGACAGCACACTCAATATCCAGAACATGGAAACAGGTTCACTGGAGCTCCAGCCTACTTCAATCACATAATCTGTGCCACCAAGAATTTGATGGAACTTTTATCCTACACACCTGAGGATTATGATCTTGTAGTTTTCCATCAGCCCAACACCAAATTTCCAATAAGAGTTGCAAAGATTTTAGGCTTTGAGATAGAGAAGGTGATTCCAGGGTTGGTGATTCCCTACGTTGGAAACACCTATGCAGGTTCATCTTTGATAGGATTTGCCTCTACCTTAGACGGTGCAAAGCCTGGAGACAAGATTTTATGCGTTTCCTATGGTTCTGGAGCTGGGAGTGATGCCTTCTCCTTCGTCGTGACAGACCTTATTGAGGAAAGAAGGAACCTCGCTCCCAAGGTAAAAGATTACGTTGAGAGAAGGGTGGAGATTGGGTATGCCATCTACTCTAGGTTTCGAAAGAAGTACAGGCTTTACTGAGGTGGTTTGGTGCGTGAAGTGTATGTTTCTGGAATTGGGTGTACCAAGGTGAAGGAGATGTGGGAAACTCCTCTTCGAAGTCTTGCAGTTGAGGCTATAAGGAAAGCCATGCAGGATGCTCAAATAGATTCAGCAGAGGCGTTATACGTTGGAAACATGCTCTCTGGAGAGTTATGCTCTCAGGAACACCTTGGGGCTTTAGTTTCTGATTTTGCAGCTTTGGACGGCATAGAGGCTTTTAAAGTGGAG
>JBHIDS010000227.1:0-2836 GCA_046760205.1 Candidatus Methanofastidiosia archaeon | reverse complement strand
ATGGCGTACTCATCAAAGGGATTGATGATGTACTTTGCATCTTCTGCAATTTGAAGCTTTCCATCTTTTACACCTATCTTTATCTCGGTGTCTGGAACCTGTTTCATACACACTATGATGTTCATTTAATCACCTCTAAGACAAGCTCTGCAATATCCCTCAGTTTTACCTTCTCCTCCACATCCAAAAACTTTGAAGCATCGTCGAACATCAAGAGACAAAATGGACAGGAGCTTGCAATGACCTTGGGATTTCTTTCGAGAGCTTGCTCCAACCTTAGATGGTTTATCCTCTTGCCAAGATGAAGATCCATCCACATATGTCCTCCTCCCCCACCACAACAAAATCCTCTGTCTCTTGACCTCTCAAGTTCTAAGGTATTTTCTGTGAAAGCTTTCATGATCTCTCTGGGTTCATCGTAGATTTCGTTGTACCTTCCAAGATAGCATGAATCGTGAAGGACCGTAAGCTCTTTTCCCCTCTCAACCTGGATCCTTTCATCTTTTAAAAGCTCTGAGATGAACTGAGAGTGATGAATCACTTCAAATTCTCCATCAAACTGGGGATACTCATTTTTGAAGGTGTTAAAGCAATGAGGACAGTGGGTAAGAATCTTTTTGACTCCAAAATCTTGAAAGAGTTGGATGTTCTGCTGAGCAAGCATCTGAAACAAAGCCTCCTCTCCAAGCCTTCGAGCTCCATCCCCACAGCAAATCTCTGAATTTCCCAAGATTGCAAACTTGATCTTTGCCCTTCCTATAATCTCCACCATTGCCTTTGTTATCTTCTGAGCTCTTGGATCATAGGCTCCAGCACAACCCACGAAGTACAAAATCTCAACTCCCTTCTCCACTGGTACACCCAAACCCTCTGCCCATTTTTCTCTTTCATCCTTCGCAAAGCCCCAGGGATTTCCCCTGTTCAAGATGTACTGCAAACTCTTGGAGGCAGAAGGAGGAACCTTTCCCTCAAAATTTAGAGATCTTCGAAGCTCTACAATCTCGTCCAAATGTTCGATGAAAACAGGGCATTCTTCCACACACGCCCTGCAAGTGGTGCATGACCAGATCTCGTTGGCTTCTAGAAAATCGTAGATTCCGCTCTCTTTTCCTTTTAAAAAATTATCTTCCATACATTCCTTCAACTCTAAAATCAAATTCTTTGGAGAGAGGGGGGTCTTCGCAGCGTATGCAGGGCAGACCTCCTGACACCTTCCACACTTGGTGCAGGCATCAAAATCCAACAACTGTTTCCAGGTGAAGTCTTTCATCTTTGAGACGCCTATGGTTTCTGCCTCTTCGATGTTCAAAATGGGATTCAAGGCTCCTTTTGATTTATATGATCTGAAGAAGATGTTCAAGGGAGAGGAAAAAATATGGAAGAGCTTGGTTTTTGTGAATAAGATTATAAAGACGAAGGTCAAGGCTGCATGTATCACCCACAGTCCAAGATGAAGACTTCTTGCAGTTTCCTCTGAAAAGGTTAGAAACTTTGAAATTGTATATCCTGCAAATGACCAAACCTCGAATGAGGGCTTTGTAACTGCAATTCTCAAAGCCTCTATGAGAAAACCTGTGAGCGCAATCGTCAAGAATAAGAGCAAGATGAAGAGATCCTCTCTTGTGTTCTCAAGCTTTTCAGGTTTAAGATAATACCTGCGATAGAGGGCAAGACCAATACCTAAACCAAAGATAACACCATGGAAATCCATCACAAAGGAATAAATGAGGTAGAAAGATCCAAAGAAGAAGTGAGCTGGAGTGTCCTGCTCTATGGTTATCAAATCCGTTCCTATGAAGAGAACCAAAAAGCCTACGAAGATCAAAAGGTGCATTATCCCAGAAAACCTATCTCTCAAAATCCTTTTGTGTCCAATTCCATAGATTAAAAAGTCCTTGAATCTTCTCAAAAGATTATCAAACTCTATCTTACCTCTTCCCTTTCTCCACATTCTAAACCTTTTGAAAATGCCAAAGAGCATTATGAAAAGAGTTATGAAAAAGAAAAGATACATCAAAACTTGAATCCACTCTGGAACGTTCCAGAAGATTTGCCTCGTAACCTCTTCTCTCATTCTATTCAACTCACTTCAAGAGCTCTCTTGCAATCACCATTCTCTGTATTTCGTTAGTCCCCTCGTATATCTGTAAGAGCTTTGCATCCCTCATGTACTTCTCAACTGGGAAATCCTTCATGTAGCCATACCCACCGAAAATCTGGATTGCCTCTATCGTTATCTGCATTGCAATGTCTGAGGAATAGGCTTTTGCAATGGCAGATTCAAAGGAATTTCTCTTTCCCTTGTCTGTCAACCAAGCAGCTTTCCAGGTGGCAAGCCTTGCAGTCTCCACCTTGATCGCCATGTCAGAAAGCTTGAACTGAATAGCCTGAAAGAAAGAAATTGGTTTTCCAAACTGGACTCTCTCCTTTGAGTACTGTATGGCAGCTTCTAGCGCTGCCCTTGCCACACCCACCGCCATGGCTCCTATGTGGGCTCTTGTTTCATCCAGAGTCCCCATGGAAATTTTAAAGCCATCCCCCACCTTACCTAGTAGGTTCTCTTTTGGAACTCGAACGTCGTCAAATATCACCTCAGTGGTGTTTGAAGCTCTCTGTCCCATCTTGTCCTCCTTCTTTCCAACAGAGACTCCATCTATCTTGGGAACTATTATAGCCACCAATCCCTTGTGTCTTAGACTTTTATCCACAGTGGCAAAAACTGTAAATAAATTTGCATATCCTCCATTGGTTATGAAGGTTTTGGTTCCATTTATGATATATTCATCTCCATCCAGCTGAGCTTTGGTGGAGATTGCAGAGGCATCTGACCCTGCAT
>JBHIDS010000226.1:0-2881 GCA_046760205.1 Candidatus Methanofastidiosia archaeon | reverse complement strand
AAATTTTTATATTTTTCTTCTCAATCACAAGCTTTATAATGTAGGTTAAAGCAAAAGAGTTAAAAGATGTCTATTCAAGGTGATTTCATGAAAAAGGGTGGAATTCCAAAAACAGAGCTTTCTGATCAGGAACTTGCAGCGATAGTGGAGGAGATAGAGGAAAAGCCAGAGGAAAGGGAAAGGACAGAGGAGTATCTAGAGCTTCTAAAGAGGGTGCAGGCAGACTTTGAGAACTACAAGAAGAGAGCTGCAAAAGAGAGAGAGGAACTTGTAAAGTATGCAGAGGAAGACTTAATCTTCGAACTTTTGGAGGTTTTGGATAACTTTGAAAGAGCCTTAGAAAACTTCTCTAGAACCGGAAAGAAGAAAGATTTCTTGAAAGGAGTGGAGATGATCTATACTAATTTTAAAGAAATTCTCAAGAGGCGAGGATTGAAACCCATAGAGTCCATAGGAAAGCACTTTGACCCTTACTATCACGAAGTTATTACAACAGAGGAATCAGATGAAAAAGAGGACACCATAACAGAGGAGTTTCAAAAAGGTTATATGTTCAAGGAGAAGGTTATCAGACCCTCAAAGGTGAAGATAGCAAAGGCAAAACCGAAAGACTTATAAAGTTGGAATTCCATCCTATTCTAGGATATCCCTTCACCTCCTACCAAGGTT
The DNA here is from genome assembly GCA_046760205.1 of Candidatus Methanofastidiosia archaeon. Taxonomy (GTDB): domain Archaea; phylum Methanobacteriota_B; class Thermococci; order Methanofastidiosales; family SZ-28-30; genus JBHIDS01. The sequence continues at coordinate 2,212 of JBHIDS010000226.1, read as the reverse complement.
GCTCAAATTCACATGGTTCGTCTGGTTGTTCCGAAGTTTCGGAGCGAATTGAGTTTTCAAGTAAGGGATATCCTAACTCTTTTTTAAAATTAATTTTAAAGAATGAAGATTAACCTACCCAAAAATCCACTTTAATATTAAAGGAGTCAAAACTGCCTCGTTTATTGCGGCAATTAGAAGCAAAAGTAGAATCAAGGGAAAGATTTGGAGGGTCTTGAAGCCCAAAACAAGCTCTCTCCTGTATGCCTCTGTGTCCTCCATCAACTCTCCATCAACCTCAATCTTTGGAGGAGAGATAAGATGGTATACAGCTTTTGTTACCTGAACGTTTATCCTAAGCCCAACTGAAGTACTCAAGATGAAAGCAGGGATTTCGAAGATGCCATGGGGGAGAATTCCAACGAGGAGGTGGCTTGTGGGAATATTGAAGAAGGTTGGAGCTATTCCCACCACCACCCCATTTACGGTGATTGTGAACAGAGAGTAGATTGCTCCAAGAATAGGCAACCAGGATAGAAAGGTTGCAGTAAGCACTGCCACCCGAGAGTTGTTTCCAAAGTAAATAACGAAATCGAAGTAAAAGGGAAGCATCTCAATCTCTTTTGCTTTCTCTGAAATCTCTTCCAAAAATCCCTCCATCAATTTTCCGATTAAATTTTGAAGATTGAATCCAATGAGAAATCCTATCATGAGAAATATTGTGGAGGCGAAGATGAAGTACCAGTTTTTTTTCAATTGTTTTTTCACATCTTCCAACTCTATCTTTCTCAGAAGATAAAACAAGAGAATGAATGCAAGAAAGCTCTGGAGAATCTCTTTTTTTAGAGTGAGGGAGAGTAGTTTTTCAAGGTCAAAGAGGTCTCCAGAAATAACAGAGTATATGGTTGCAACAAAGTGAAGGAAAATCATGGAAGAAAGAATTCCTAAAACCACCAAGACCTCAAATCCCTTAATATCTTTTTCCATGTAAAAAGTTTGAATGAAAATTTATAAAGGTTTGCTCATAGAGCCTCGTAAACATAGGCACCTTTTTTGTTCTTGGACTCTCTCTTCCTCACTTTTCCTTCCTTAGCCAGCTTTTCAAGGATATTCTCAACCTCTTTAAGAGAGTCTGCTTTGTACCTCTTGTTGAGAGAGGAGGCAGAGTAAGCTCTTTTTTTCAACCTTCCCAAAAACAAAGCCTCAAGATCCCTTTCCATTTTCACCTTTGGTACTTCTAACTCTTCTTTCCTCTTTTCATCCACCTTCTCCTCCAGTACAATTCCCGAAAGATCTTCCCCAACCTCTTTTTTAATTATGATTCTGATAATGATCTCAGGATCTAAGTTCAAAGCAGCACTCATATCGTCCAAAGTTTTATTCTTACTCTTTAGAAGTTTTTTATAGACATCTTCTAACACCGAATCACCTTAGGCTAATCTGAAAGTAGGTTTAAAAACGTTACTATGGAAATCCTTATATATTTTAAAAGGGAGAAAATTATAAAAGGGAGAAAAAAAATGAATAAAATAGCGAAAGAATCTACCTTATGCGGGGGTTGCCGAGATTGGCCAAAGGCGCTGGACTTAAGATCCAGTTCAGAAGTGATACGTGGGTTCGAATCCCATCCCCCGCATCTGACCTGAAACGTTTTAAGGTTTCAAATCCTTTAAGGATTGTGAGAATGAGATAACACTGGGAGAGAAGAATTCTTTGGGTTTTGGGATGGTTGATGTTTTTGATAGAAAGATTTTTAAATTTCTTTGAAGAGTAGAATAAATGAGAGAGATAACAAAAAAAGACATAAAGGACTTAGCTCCAAAAAGAATTGTGGAGAGGGGGTATGGATACTTTGAAAAAGAATATGTTTCAAATCCTATAACCTTCAAGGAAAGACTTGTTGCAGAAGTTACTGGTAGAAGAAACTATAAAACAAGAGTGGATTTCATAGGAGATGAGATAAAAACATCTTGCACATGCCCCTACGATGGACTTGTCTGCAAACATGCCATTGCCCTTTTATATACTTGGCTGTACAAGAGAGAGAATTTCATAAACTTTGAAAGAATCGAGGAAAAGCTTTTGGATAAGAAAAAAATAGAACTTGTTGAGTTAATAGAGAAGATAATCTCAAGTTCTCCAAAGCTTGCAAGATTCTTGTTTTACGTAGAGGACACTATAGATTCAAAAATATACAAAAGTCATATCAACAGGCTCTTGGATGGCTATTACG
>JBHIDS010000225.1:0-2885 GCA_046760205.1 Candidatus Methanofastidiosia archaeon | reverse complement strand
CCAAATTCCCTGTAAAGATTTTCTAAAACCTCTAAGAGAACATCCAATCCCACAAAGTCCGCGAGCTTCAAAGGTCCCATGGGATGGTTTAACCCTAAGTTTATGGCTTTATCTATGTCCTTTTTGGAGGCAAGCCCTTCCTGCAGCATGAAAGCAGCCTCGTTACAAATAACTGCAAGCATTCTGGTTGTGACAAAACCTGGGAACTCTCTTACACAAACAGTTTCCTTTCCAAATTTTTTTGAGAGCTCTTGAGTTACCTCGAAGGTCTCATCTGAGGTCTTAAAACCTCTCACTATCTCCACAAGTCTCATTATTGGAGCTGGGTTGAAGAAGTGCATTCCAATCACTCTCTCAGGTCTTTTGGTGGCAGATGCAATCTCTGTGATGCTCAAACCTGAGGTGTTGGTAGCAAAGATTGCGTGTTCTGGGCAGATTTTATCCAATTGTGAGAAAACCTTTAACTTAAGCTTTATATTCTCAGGAACAGCCTCTATGACAAAATCGGCATTTTTTGAAGCTTTCTCCAAGCTTTCAAAACCTTTAATTCTTGAAAGTATTTCTGATACCTCCTCTTTGGAAAGCTTGCCTTTCTTCAAAAATCTTTCAAGGCTCATCTCTATACTCTCAAAACCTCTCTTCAAAAACCTTTGCTCAACGTCTCGCATTCTCACCTCAAAACCAGCAGAAGCAGCCACCTGAGATATTCCAGACCCCATGATGCCTGCTCCCAAAACACAAACTCTCTTGATTTTCAGCATTTTCATGACTCCACCAACCCTTCTATTTAGGAAAACTTATAAAGCTTAACTTTGAAAACGAAAGACTTTTAAATTAGAACTTTGAAAAAACCTGAGGTGAAAAGATGAAAAGAAAGATTGCAACTCTCATGATGTTCGTGCTTTTATCCTACCAGATAAAGGCTCAGGAGTTCTCTGTAATCCAGACAGAGTACGTTACAGTTCACTTTGAAAAAAGTCTAGATCAGAAATTTGCAGAGGATCTTGCTTTAGGTTTCAAGACTGCCTATGAAGGAGTTGGGAAAGAGTTAAACATTTTTCCAGAGAAAAAATTCGTGCTCTATCTATTTCGATCTCGAGAAAATTTAGTGAAAGCTCTCGTGGACATGGAGGGATTTACGAAAGAGGAAGCTGACTATTATCTGAAAGGAGATTTTCCAAGACCAATGGGAAACACTTTTTACCTCTCCATCGATGCTGAATGGCACGATATCATCTTTCTCTACACTCAATATCTAATAGAGATGAAAGTTGGAGATTCTTTCAAGGAATTCATCTGGCTGGATTTTGGTTTTTCTGAGTACGAAGCCATTGAGATCCTTTCCAATAAAGAGGGCTTTTCTCAAAAGGAGAAGAGAAGATTCTCTGAGTATCAAAACCAGATGTTTGTGGCAATCAGAGATGAAAAGCTCTTAAGTCTTTCAGAGCTTTCAAGAATTGAGGATTGGAATGCAAGAGAGGATTCTGAATCCTCCATGCTGAGAAAGGCTGAGTCCTACTTTGCGGTTTTTTTCCTTCTTGAGAACTTTGGCATTGAAAAGATTCAGATTTTGTTAGATGAAATCAGCCTTGAAGGAGATTTTGAAACCTCCTTTGAGAAAGTCTTCGATATTTCCTTAGAGGAGTTTGAGAAGGATTTTACAGAGGAGTTGGAGGTTTTCTATCAAGGACAAAGAGAAATGATAAGGTCAAGGGCTGAAACTTACCTTGAGAGAGCTCTCGAGTTCTATGATTCTCAAGCATGCTCTAATGCCCTCATTTTCTTTCAGAGAGCAAAGGGGGAGTATCTTTCTCTTGGGGAGGATGGGAAGGTAAAGGAGATAGATGGATACATGAAGGAATGTGAAGAGAAGGAAAAGTTGAGAGTTGATGCCCTTGCAAATTTCGAGGAGGCTAAGAAAAAATATTTAAATGGAAAGTATAAAGAGGCAAAAGAACTCTTTCTCCAAGCGAGAGCGGAGTTTGAGGAACTCAACTACACAGATTTGATGAGAGAGACTGACGAATGGATAAGAAGGTGTGACAAAGCTTTGGAGAACGAGAACGTGGGTTTTGAAGTCCATTTGATTCTGAGCGCGTTCATAATATTTTTCCTTCTGAAAAGGTTTCTAAATGAAAGAGTGTAAGCTCTCATCAAAGTAGGCACAGACAAGATTTTTGGTGTTTTTCCCAAATCCAATCCTACCTTTGTGGTCTATGGCAATGGCTCCAGTGTTGGGAGAAGAGGGGAGAGCCAATTCGATGGCTCTCTTTGCATCTTTTTCTCTCATGTAGTCATGGACAGTTTTTGAGAACATGGACTTGATGATGTTCTCACCAATTCCCGTGGCAGAGACTGTACCCCAACTTCCAAGGAACGTCCCACAACCTGGGAGAGGAGTGTCTCCCACCCTTCCAGAAAGCTTCAACCACAAACCTCCAGTGGAAGTCGCAACTGCAAGCTCCCCCTCATCAAAAGCGCAAGCTCCTACAGTTTCTAGTTTTGATTTTTCTTCCAAGAAATTTTTCTTCTTTTCAAAAAACTCCTTTTTCCTCTTCTCTGTCTTTGGATCATATCTATCAAAAAAATTCCTTGCAAACCTGTAGGCTCCCTCTCCAGCTAAGATGAGGTGAGGACTCTCCTCCATCACCTTTCTCGCCACCTTTACAGGATTTTTGATGTTTTTAAGACAGGTAACTGCACCCATCATGTTCTTGTACATAACTATGGCATCCATCTCCACTTCTCCATCGAAATTCAGAACAGACCCAGTGCCTGCGTTGAAGGTTGCGTTGTCCTCCATTGAGCAAACACAGGCCTCCACCGCATCCAAGACAGAACCTGACTTTAATTCCTCATAGCCTCTAAGAGCAGCTTCCTCAACG
>JBHIDS010000224.1:0-2892 GCA_046760205.1 Candidatus Methanofastidiosia archaeon | reverse complement strand
ATACATCCAAAACCTCCTTCGGATTTGAACCTCTCTCCAGAACATCCCCAAGATTTAAAATCTCATCGAAATCTCCAAAATCCTTCATAAACTTGGAATCTTTAATCACTTTCAAAATGCACTTGAATGCTTTTATATCTGCATGAAGATCTGAGATTACAAGCCTAATTTTTTTCACAAAGTTTATGAAATTGGGGATTTATAAGTTTTTCAACCGCAAACCATATTAATTCTAAGGAGTACTTGAAAAGATGCCAAAGATTACTCATGGAGCAGAGCAAGAAATTCAGATAGTGGATGAGAGAGGAATGCTTCAGAATCGAGTGAGAGATTTGATGGAATCTGTTCCATCCTCCTTGAGCGGAGGCAAGAACAGAAAGTTCATAAAGGATGCCTATGACACACAACTTGAAATAGTTACAGGCATTACGAAAGATCTTGATGAACTTAGGAGTGAACTCATCTTTTTGAGGTTGCTTGGACATGAGGCTGCAGAGAGTCATGGCTTGTACTTGATTTCAACTGGAACCAACCCCTTCACCGTCTCTCGTCCTGGGGAGAACTTTGGAGAGCATCATCACATTGGAGCAAGAAATGCGAGAGAGAAGGTGACGCTACACAACTTCTTTCGAGAATTCACCCCAGAGTTGATGGCTCTCTCTGTCAATTCCCCGATTTATCTTCCAACAAAAAGTGAGAAATTTGAGAGTTACAGAGCCACCAGAAACCCCCATATAGGATACTCACCGAGAATTGACCTTTCAAAGTATCTTAAGGGAAAGAGTCTTTCTCATCTCAGAAACAAGAGGTACTTAGATGTCACCCCATTCACCAAGGGAGGAAAGCCCACAGTGGAGACCAGACTCTTCGATGTCCAGCTCACTGTACCAAAAACCGTGATGATTGGAGCAATCCTTGAGACGATAGGTTTGAGAGCTTTGAGGTATGCAAAGGAGAGAAGAATCCCTCCCAGAATAAATCCCCACATCATAGTTAACAACAGAAGAGAGGCTCTAAAGCATGGTCTTCGGGCAAAATTTTTGGCAGACACAGACATAAGATACTCAATGGACTTCATGTACCACTCTATGGGTGGGAAGAACACAGAGCTTCCAGCCTTTCGGGCGATAGAGCACATGCTCATATACCTGGAGGAGGAGTTTGAGGAACTTGGCATCGACTGGAGGAAGGACAGAATTCTTGAACCTGCAAGAGAGGCTATGAGATACAAACTAACCTCTGCAGACTGTCAGTACATAATCTTCAAGAAGTATGGAAAAGCCCATCTAGTAGAAAAACTCATAGAGTGGACCAAGAGGGGAAGCATGGGAAGAGATCTCCCAATCTTCAAAATCCATAAAGAGCTTAAAACAAAGGAGGTTTTGACATGAGAGAACCTACAATCTTTGAGATAGTTGTGAAGAAAGAAAGGATACCCATGATTCTAAAGCATCTAAGCCATCACAAACTCACATCTGGAGAGGTGGCTTGTTCTGTGGAGAAGGTCTCTTCGCTTGAGAGTGCAAAAATTCTCTTCGAGATGGTTCAAAAGGATCAGGGAGAGATCAGCATCAAAAAATCAAATGGAAATTTCTCAACAAAGGCAGAAGTTTTGAAAAAGGTTTCGAGTTTTGAGGAGTTACTCTCTCACATCTCAAAGATGGAGAAGATCAAAGAGTTGAGAGAGATAAGGGTGAACCTGAACATAGGGGAAACCAGAATCTCGAGCTACAGATTCTCTGAAGAAGAACACACCTTCTATCTAATAGGATCTGAGGAGATTGCCTCGGAGATCGAGGAATTGGTGGGTGAGAGGAGAGAGATTTCAGGAGAGGAGAAGGAGGAAGAGTCTTCAGAGTACTGCATCTTTTGTGGATTCTTTAAGGGGAGAAAAAAGGTTTGCCCAAACTGTGGGAGATGAGATGAAAAGAATCAACAAAAGAGAAGTTCTAAAAAAGCTCAAGCCCTTCAAAAGGAAAAAAATCATATTACAGTTTCCAGAAGGCTTGAAGAGAGAGGCTTTAAATCTCGCAGATTTTCTGGAATCAATGGGGTTTGAAGTTAAAATCTTGGGCGATCTATGTTTTGGAGCCTGTGATCTTTTTGAAACAAGGGATTTGCTCCTACACTTTGGACACTCTGAGGTTATGAGGAGGAAAAACACCATTTATTTTGAGCTTTTTGAGGACTTTAACTTCATTCCTTTGATCAAGAAAAATCTTGAAATCTTGCCTGAAAAGATAGGCTTGATTTCAACGATTCAGTACGTAAAAAATTTGGATGCTGTTAAGGAATTTTTGGAAAAAGAAGGATTTGAGGTTTTAATAGGAGAGGGAGATTCTAGAGTTAAATATCCTGGGCAAATTTTGGGATGCAACTTCTCTGCTGCAAAAACCGTAGAGGAAAAGGTTAAGGCGTATTTGTATCTTGGCAATGGATTTTTTCACCCAATTGGAGTGAGCCTCTCCACGCAAAAGAAAGTTTTCTCTGTGGGTGATGGGTTTTCTGAGGTAAGTGCAGACGAAATTTTAAGGCAGAGGTTTGCTCAAATTTTCAAAGCTAGGAATGCCAAGAACTTTGGAATAATTTTGAGCACCAAAAAGGGGCAGTACAGATATAAAAGAGCCAAGGAGCTAAAGAGATACCTTGAGGAGAGGGGAAAGAAAGCCTACATAATCGAGATGAACGAGATAACACAAAGAGCTCTTGCAGGATTTATGCTGGATTGCTATGTTATCTGTGCCTGTCCTAGGATTGCCATAGATGATGTTTTAAGATTTGAAAAACCTTCTCTAACTGCTTCAGAAGTTAAACTTCTCTTTGAAGATGGGGAGTATGAGATGGATGAAATAAAACTGCTTTGTTGAACTCCTCATATAGACAATTGCCGAA
>JBHIDS010000223.1:0-2911 GCA_046760205.1 Candidatus Methanofastidiosia archaeon | reverse complement strand
AGATTTTTGGTTTTATAAAATCAAAAAATATGTAGCGATTTAAATTTATCATTTCTCTGAATATGATTGCCCCAAACCCTCCAGCAATACCTGCAACAACTGCAAGGGAGTTTAACTTGAACCATCCAAGGACAACATGCTCCCTTTCCATAAGAACCATCTAAATTTTTGAGAATTTAAAGTTATCGGGTATTTTGCATAATTTCAATTTAAAAACTTAATCCAAACTTAACCAGCAAAAATGATGTCCATGAAAGATGAAGAAGAATTTCGGTACACTTATAAAGATTTTTTAAATTTTTATTTATGAAAAATTTTTATGAGAGAGTCTGGAGAATTGTAAAAAAAATTCCCAGAGGAAAGGTTACAGCCTATGGGGATATAGCAAGGATTCTTGGCTCTCCAAATTCAGCAAGGACTGTCGGATATGCAATGAGGGCTTCAAAAAATATTCCATGGTACAGGGTTGTAAACTCAAAGGGCATGATTTCAACAAAGGATAAAGAAATTGTAGAGCTTCAGAAAGAGTTGTTGAAGATAGAGGGAATTGTTTTTGAAAATGGAAAAATTGATTTGAAAAAGTACAAATGGAATTTTTGATCACTAACGTCCTAAACTTCAAATACAACAATAAATTTTTGGCTGTGAAAATCTCAACAATCTCAATATTATCATCGACGACCAAAACTTTCATTTTCCTACCTTAGGCAGAGTGAAGTGGAAGGTAGAACCTAATCCATAAACACTCTCACACCAAATTTTCCCCCCATGTTTTTCAACGATTTCTCTTACAATGTACAAACCCAATCCCATTCTACCATCGATCCTCGCATAATCATCTCCACCTACTATGTGGAACTTTTCAAATATTTTTGGAATTTCTTCCTCTTTGATGCCAATTCCCTCGTCTATTATGGTAAATTTCAACGAATCTTCAAGATCACGAATCTTGATTATGATCCTTGCATTTTCTTGGGAATACTTTATCGCATTGTGTAATAAATTTAAAATTACTTTGAAAACTGCCTTTACATCACAAGAAATTTTGGGAATTCGTTCTGTTACTTCAAAATCTATCGTCTGATTCTTCCTCGTCCACAAAGATTTTGTTTGATTTATCACACTCCCTGTTATTCTTGCAAGAGAAACTTCTCTTTTCTCAAGGAATTTTCTTTCATCCATGAGTTTTGAAGAGATTAAGATAGCATGCACAATCTCCTCCAATCTTTCTGCTCCGCTTCTTAAAATCTCCAACTTTTCCCTTAAATCATCGTTCAGGTTCATTGATTCCATCATTTCTGTGGATAAAAGGATCATTGTGAGAGGTGTTCTCAGCTCATGAGATGCTATTTCTATGAATTCAGACTTCATTCTGTCTACCTCTTTGAGTTCTTCATAGGCTTTTTTCAGTTTTTGTTCCATCTTCTTTTTCTCAGAAATGTCTGTGAAAACAGAGAGTACGCCTTTGAAGTTCCCATCATCAAAGAGAGGACTTGCACTCACAATGACAGGTACTTTTTCTCCCTTCTTGGATAGTAAAAAAGTTTCATACCTACTCTTTACTTTCATTGGTCTTTTCTTAGTTTCTTTTTCAACTTTTTTTCGATGCTCTTTTGGAACAATTTTTGCCCAGTGTTTTCCTAAGATTTCCTTTTCAGAATATCCTAGCATTTCACAGGTTCTTGGATTAACAAGAACAATGTTTCCATTATCATCTTCTACAAGAATCCCTTCTTCCATCAAATCCACAAGACAATTCTTAAAATCTTCTGAAATTCTATTATAACTACCCATTTCCATCTTTCTCATTTACCTTCGAAGTGATCATCATCGTGATGTAAGTGGAGGGTTTCAAACCTTTTTTGTAGGCAAGCTTCTTCACTTTCTCATAGACATCTTTTCTAAGAGTCACTGTTATTCTAACTTTTTCATCACTCAATGTCATTTTCTCACTAATTACATCTATTCGATTGACATTGGCATAAGAATAGTGATAAAAATAGGGTTAAGGGGTTCACTCAAATTGTTCTCTGCCTTTTTCTGTTACTTGAAGAAGCTTTCGTCTTCCCCTCCTCTCCTCAAAAACCAATCCATGAGATTTTAAAAAAGCTATCCTCTTTCGCACCGTCGCTCTCGTTATTCCAAACTCTCTTCCAATATCCTTGTACAAAGGTCTTTCTCCAACTCTGTTTTTGGTGTAGATAAACCTCAAAATATCGTGAATTTCAGGTTTGAGCCTTATCTTAAGTCTTGAAGAGATTCTCTGAGTTTCAGCCTCAAGCATTGCAACCATTCTTCTTGAAAGGATTTCAGGATTTGCTGAAATTATCAAGATTCCTTTTCTGAGATAAAAGATTTCTCTCAATCCTTGAACAAACTCTAAAACCCTCTCAAAACCTTTCTTAAAAATCAAGTACCCTAAACCTTCAAAAAAGAAGATGGTTCTATCTCCCAAATTTTTTTCAATTATATTTCTAATCAAACCAAGTTTTGGAGAAATTGAATCCCTTCCTCTCTCACTCAACCAGAATACTTGAGGTTCAAAATCAGTTCTTTTCCTAATTTCCTCTGGGAGATTTCTTGAAATCACAAAACCTTCATAGCTAAACTTCAAAAGATCTGAAAATACATCTAATCCAATTTCAATTCCCTTCTCCCATACAAGATAAACCCTTCCATCCTCAACTCTGTACTTTAAAAGCCTTCTCCTCAACTCCTCTTCTTTCATCTTTCTCTCTGTGATGTCCATAATCATTCCTGATATGACATCTCTATCAAGAGTTGCATTTAAAAGTATGTCTTTAGTCTTCCCTTTATTTGTAAGCACTTCAATTTCTAAATTATTAACCTTACCTGTTTTCTGAAGATTTTCAATTAAAACCTCTCTATCCTTAGGATTTTTGTATCTTGT
>JBHIDS010000222.1:0-2912 GCA_046760205.1 Candidatus Methanofastidiosia archaeon | reverse complement strand
GTGATGCAGAATTCAACCTAGAAGGTAGGAGATTTGAGGTAGCATCCTTTCTTTCCCATCAAGCAGCAGAAAAGGCATTAAAAGCCTTATATATTCTAAAATTTAAGAGATTGTGGAAAATTCATGACCTAGAGAAATTGTGTTTAGCTCTTGAGGTGGATAGGGAAGTGCTTAAAATTTCTAGGGAATTAAATCCACATTATATAGAGACCAGATATCCTGTTGAAGCAGAGTATACTAAAACAATAGCTAAAAACGCCCTGGAAAATGCTAGGAGGGTAGTAGTATGGGTAAAAAAAAAGTTGAAGAAATAAAAGAGAGCATAGGGAAATTTAAAGAAAGTGTGAGAAGAAAATTTTTTGTAGATAAGGTAATAATCTTTGGCTCTGCTGCAAGAGGTGAAATGAAAAAAGACAGTGATGTGGACATCATTGTGGTAAGTAAAAAATATGGAAGGAAAGATGTTTTTAAGATTACCCCAAAATTGTATGAAGAATGGCATGAAAAACAGAAAATAAACTACCCTGTAGACATAATTCTTTTCAATGTAAAGGAGTTCAATAAGCTCAAGAAGGAAGTTTCTATAGTCAGCGAAGCTCTCAAGGAGGGGATTGAAATATGACTCTAAGAAAAGAAGTTGGTTATTGGTTAAGGCAGGCAAAGGCTGATTTAAAGAGTTCAAAAGATCTTCTAAAGTCAGAGAATTATTATGCTTCAGTGTTTTTTTCTCATCAAACAGCAGAAAAAGCCTTAAAGTCACTTTATATTTATAAGAAAAAGAAGAGCATTCGAGGACATAATCTGGTATTCTTCGCCAGAGAATTGGGTGCTCCTGAAGATGTTGTTAATGCCTGTGCTGAACTTACTCCAGATTATCTTACAACTCGTTATCCTGATGCTTCAACTGGACCTCCCTTTGAAAATTATACCAAAGAGAGTGCTGAGAGACATCTTAAAATGGCAAAGGAGGTATTCTTATGGACAAAGAAAGAAATGAAGAAATAGAATTGTTTGTTGAAAAGCTGAAGAAAGAAATAAATATTGAGGAGTTCATACTATTTGGCTCAAGGGCAAGAGGAGATAATCTTGAAAATAGTGATGTGGATTTGATAATTGTCTCAAAAGACTTCAGAGGAATTCCATTTTTTGAGAGGATGGACAAGCTCATCCTTCTCTGGGATAGTCCTCTCGACTTGGAAGTTCTCTGCTACACACCAGAAGAGTTTGAAGAAAAAAAGAAAGAGATTGGAATAGTTAGAGAAGCTTTAAAAGATGGAATAGAGCTTTAGCTTTGATAAAGATAGAAAAGGTTAAATACCTCAATTCCAAAACTACGAAGCATGATTTCAAAAATCAATCTTGAAAAAGAAGGAGGGTTGGGATGAAGGTTGAGGTTTGTGGTTTAAAGGAAAAGTTTAAATATACAACAAGGGAGGTATTTTATGAGTATTTCAGATACTTTGCTTACAGAAATTGAAAATAAGGCAGATGGTTTTGCCGAAGTTACAAGAAAAATTCTCTCAAATTTATTTGAAAAGCTTGAGGAGTTTTCGATTCCTTATCAGTTTGTTGACCTGGAAATTGAACAAGATGCAGAGATTGAAGATTGGAGGTATGTTGTTGTCAAGATAAAGTTAGATACAACAGGAATAGATTTCCAGAAACTGAGCGATGCTTTATTGACAGATGCATACTCAAAGGTAACCCCACAAGATGCCTTGAAAGTTTTACTGGTGTTTGAAAATGTTTGATCCCCTTGATTTTTTCAAATTGGCTAAGGAATTGGCAGTGGGCGATGAAGCCAGCATAAGAACTTCTATAGGTAGAGCATACTATGCCTCATTTCTCATAACAAGAGACAAACTTGAATTGGAGCTGAAGATTCCAGAAGTTCATCAAAAGGTTGTGGAGATTTTGTACAAAAAATATCCCTCAGCTGCAAACAACCTACATCAACTTAGAAGACTTAGAAATTTATCAGATTACGATACAAAAGCAATTTTAAAACACACCGATTCGAAGAGAGCACTGAAATTGGCAAGTGTTGTAATTGAGAAAGTCTCTGGAGGTTTGTGATGAAGGTTGAGGTTACAAGGGATGGTTGGGGGGAGGGATAAATGTTAGAGGAGTATTATAAAATGTTTAAATTAATAACAGGGTTTGAACCATACAAACACCAAGAAGATGTTATGGAATTTCTCTTTCAAGGCAAATCTATTATTTTGCATGCACCTACAGGTTCTGGAAAATCAGAATCTGTTTTAATTCCGTTCATGTTAAGCTTGAATGAAAGACTACCTTCTCAAATGATATATTCACTACCAGTCCGAACATTAGTTAATGATATCAGCGATAGGTTTAAAAAATATGCCAACTTTAAATGGATAAATGTTGTTGGCCATCATGGAAAAAGAGTTGAGACTCCGCTATTCTATCCTCCTATCATTATCACAACTATAGACCAAACCATCGGTGCCTATGCGTGTACTCCTTTAAGTATGAGTGTTAGACATGGAAATATACCTGCAGGTGCTGTTAGTTCTGCTTTTTTGGTTTTTGATGAAGTTCATACTTTTGATCCAAAATTAGCTTTTCAATCATCATTATTACTTGCAAAACATTCTGAAACTTTTAAATTGCCTTTTGTATTTATGTCAGCAACAATGCCAAATGTTTTTATTAAAAAATTAAAAGAAAAATTCAAAAAAATTGAAGTTGAAAAAATTGAAGCTAATGAAAAAGATATTCCAAGAAGGAAAAATAGAAATGTTATTGTTTATTGGGAAAATAAGAAATTGGATGCTAATTCTGTAATAGAAAAATACGAAGAAACAGAAAATAAATTAATTGTTGTCTGTAATACTGTAGGCAAAGCTCAGGATATATATAAGAAAGTGAAAGATAAAGTGAGT
>JBHIDS010000221.1:0-2941 GCA_046760205.1 Candidatus Methanofastidiosia archaeon | reverse complement strand
GGGGCAAGGGTGAAATACCCACCAACTCGAAAACCGTGGGGAGGTGTCCTTGCAGATGTATTCGATCCTGATGGAAATATAGTTGGACTCGCCCAACGTGGAACCATACCTGACAAATGAGACGACACCATTACTTGTTGGATGTATGCCATGAAGATGTAGCCAATTCGGAAAGGAAGAAAGACGGCACTTCTCCTAATAGCATGGTTGTAACTTCCTCTCGTTTTTCTGAATACTCTTCTCACTCAAACCCCAAACCTTAAAAGATTTAATTTTAGATAATATAAGGCGATGCTCTATGCTGGTTAAATGTCATACCATAGGGTTCATAGATACGAACTGTTATGTTGTTGTATGTAAAAAAACCTTAGCTGCCATCGTCATCGATCCAGGTTTTAGGAAAGATGAAGGCGAGGAAATCCTTAGAGAAATCTTCGAACAAGATCTACAGGTGAGATATATAGTCAATACACATGGGCATGCTGACCATACAAGTGGCAACAGTATGTTAAAACAGGCCACTGGTGCTGAGATTCTGGTACATGAAAACGATGCATGGATGCTTCCCAAACCTTGGAAAGCTTTTTCAAAAATTTTAGAGCTTGAGAAAGTACCTCCCTGTCTAGAGTGTGGGAAAGAAGTGATACCACATTTAGAAATTCTGGAAAACAAGGGGAAAGCAGTAGTGAGTACTGATTGCTGTGGCATAGTTTTAGAACTTGTAGCTTCTCCTCCAGCAGATCGTCTCTTAAATCATGGAGATGTCATAAAATTTGGAAAGTTAGAAATGAGGGTTATCCATACGCCTGGACACAGCAAGGGAAGCATATCGTTGTATTGCGAGAGTGACAGCGTGGTTTTTACTGGTGATACCCTGTATGCAGACTCCATAGGCGGGACTGACTTACCAGAGTCTTCTCACCAAGATATCATGAAGTCCCTCAACGAATTGATGAACCTACCTGAACACACAATAGTATATCCAGCACACGGTGAAAAAACTACCATCGGAAAAGAGAAAAGAGAGAATCCTTTCCTCAGAACTTGAAGGAAAATCTTTCAGAGCCAGCCCATACCTTAAAAGAACCCCTTGATCAGCACTATCAAAGCCTCAGTCCCGAATATCAGAACGAGGATTCCAAGAATGCTTCCCAGGGCAAGCAGCGGATACCTCTCCCTATCATTCATACCCAAGAGCACGGTTATCAAAACCCCGCTCCACATCCCTCCTCCCTGTATGGGCTTTGCAACGAGAATTACAACACCAAGCTTTCCAAACTTCTTGGAAGCATCCTTGAGAATTCCATTTCTAATTTTTAGCTTTCTCTCGTGGATTTTTTCAGAAAGTCTTTGAATCAACCTAGATTTGCTTGAAGAAGTGTAGAGATAGAGTAAAACTGGAATCTGTGCCATATCAAGCATAAAGGCCATGGTTCCCACTATCAAGGGATTCAAACCGAGACCAATACCATAGGGAACGGAGAGCTTTCTACCTAGAAAGATATGAATCGCTATCAAGCCCAGATACTCTAAATACATTTTAATACCTCAGGGAATTCCCTCAAGATATCTTTTCAATCCTTTTAAATCTTTCACTTCACAGAATCTTATGATCTCTCTCAATATTTTTTCCTCTACATCAACATGCGTCTCCAGCCAAAAGGCGATGAAGTTTGCCTCCTCTGAAATTTTTGGATTGTTTGTTTCTAAAGCCATGTTTCTAAACTCTAAAGCTGCCTTTAAAATAGCCTCTCTATCCCTTTCTAAGGATTGTCTTAGAAATTCAGACGCCCTCTCAAAGTGAGTATCCAGATCATGAGGAGGTTTTTGGGGCAGGTCATCAAACTTTGGATTCAAAGGTGGTCTTTCTCTAAAATCCCCCTTTGAGAGAGTTTTTGAATAGAAGTACATTCCAACTAAGAGGAATGCGAAGAAGACCAGAATTATAAGAAAATAATTAAATCTCTCACCTCTCAAATTCTTTTTTCTTCTACTGATTGAGTGTTCAGGAAAAGGCAATCCCTCATACCTTCTTCTAGGTAAATCGTATCTCAGTTTACTTCCTCTTAGAATATCATAAGCTATGACAAAAACTCCAGCAAAGACAAGGGCAAAAGCCAACCACCAGGGCACAAGAGCATCAGAGATTCTCATCCTATCTTCTGGTGCATTGGTGTTCTCATAGATGGTGTACTTCCCAACTCTTCCAATCTCCATCAGGAAAGGCATTTTCCCAGAAGGCATCTTACCTTTTTGTGGTCCCTCTGCAGCAACAACCACCAACTTTGAAATCTGAGGATTTCCTACATCATGTTGAACTTCGTGCCACATTCCTGAGGTGGTGGCTCTCCTGGTGAAAGTGGTGATGAAAACACCCATAGGACCATCCCTAATATCTATTATGTCGTAAGGATTGGTGTTTTTTTCGATGAAATCACACAGAGTGAGATTTTCTTCAGTCATATCGTTAGAGGTGAAGCGGGATGAAGGCTCAAAGATGATGAGGTTTTGAATCAAAGTTGGATCGAGACGAAGGATAAGACCTCTCTCTCCAATCATTAAAAGAGGATTGAAAAAATTTAGAATCAAGAATAGCGATAGGGCAAACCCCAGACCAAGAATTTTTGTGTTGGTTCTTTTACAAATTTCTTTATCGATAAAGCTCAAACTCAATCCTCCAAGCATTGCAAGAGGTAGGATAGAGTGATTATTAAACCTCATTGAGTATGAGAAGAGAATTGGAATCATAGAGGCAAGGTATATGGCAGGGATCCAGTACTTTTCTTTCTTAAGAAAACCTACTCCAATTCCAAGAATTGCAAACAGAACCATCAAAAGAGGTTCCTCCAGGGCAAAAGTCATCCTTGGACTTCCTGCTCTTATCAAGTCCAAATTCATAAAAATTCTATAAAGCCAAGGGAGGTAGAAGAGGTAAGAGAGT
>JBHIDS010000220.1:0-2946 GCA_046760205.1 Candidatus Methanofastidiosia archaeon | reverse complement strand
CCTGACTCTCCAGAGGCTTTCCCAAGGTTTGCCTGGTGCTCAATCTCTGCAAAAACAGCTTCAGAGACAACCACCTCTTCGGGTTTTCTCTCTTTTACAAACCCTCGAAATCTTCCATCCACAACTACAGAGGTGTCTGGGGTTACTCGCATAATCGAAGTTCTCAAAGGAGTATTTAAGGTTTTGTGGTTTTATTTTTGCTGAAGATTTAATCAAAAGTGGTAAGGCTAAAGGATTTTCAAACTCCAAGCGATGTCATCATGCAAGAAAATGAGTTTGTGATTGATGGACTGAAAGCTGGAGAGGTAAGAGAAGTGAGCTTTGATAGAGGAAGAAACCACATGGGAAGTTTCTTTTTCAATAAGGATTGAGATTGGAAGTGCGTACACTGAACAGGGAGGTTTCTACTATTCTGTAATTCTCTATCCTTAAACCAAAACCTTATAACCTTTTTAAAAGAGTAAAATCATGATTTTATTCGATGAAACTCATGACGAGTTTTTGACCATAACTGGAGAGAAGAAGAGGAGGGGAATGTTCTTCTGGAGGAGATTCCTTAAAAATTTTGAGATAGAGCCTCTGACATCCAAGCATGATTTTCTAGAAAAGTTGAGAAAATGCAATGTCCTGATCTTAGCAGAACCCCACAGTTACTTCAGATCTTTAGAAATCCTTGAGTTGATAAACTTCGTAAAATCTGGAGGAAATCTCATTCTCATAGGGAACCACCACAACGTGAAGAGATACTTTGCCTATGGTTGCAATGAAGTTCTAAACCAACTCTCTACCTCCTTCGGAGTGAGATTCAACTACGATGAAGTTTACTTTCAGAGAGAGAATGCGGTGGATAGATTCAAACATGAGATCTTTAAAGGAATTGAGAAAATTCAGTACTTTAGAGGTTGTTCCTTGAGCGTTATAAAGTTTGGGAAGAGAACTCTTGCAAAACCTGTAGCCTTTGTGAGAAAGGGAGAATCTGAGTTCTACAGGAGAAATTCTGTAGTTGCCTGTATTTTCGAAGATAAGGGAAGGATATTTGCAATTGGAGATTCCAGCGTTTGGGCAGATCCGAAAGATGAACTCTATCTCAAGGATAACTTTGAGCTTTGCAAAAACGTTTTGAATTGGATGCTCCGTTGAATAGTAAGACAGCTAATTAAAATTCTATAGTTTCAAGATAATCCTTATAGGATTTATTTCTCATGAAAAAAAGAAAGAGAAAAAGAATTAGAGATCTTTAATAAGTCCACCAGCTATTGCAATCAATCCACCAAGGGCGAGAAGAATAACTGCAAAGGGAACTGAGATGGTTGTAAAGATTCCAACTGCTCCCAACAACCACAAAACTATAACGACAATTAATGTTGTTGACTTTGGTGCATTTGTTTTCATTTCATTACCTCCTCTTTTCTGTTTAACGTCTTCATTGAAAATGCTATGCATTTCCAGAATTCCAGAAAACCAGGGATTATTTAAGATTTAAATCAGATTGATATTGTGTGTTATTTTGTTGACTATCAGTGTGGAATTGAAATTTAGTTCCAACATCCAAAAGAAAAACTATTTAAGTAAAGCTTTAAATGAAACTCATGAAGCAGGTTTTGATAGAGATTAAAAATGAGATAGGCGTTATTGCGAAGGTTTGTGAGATTCTTGGAAGAAGTGGGGTAAACATAATCTCTATTTCCACAGAAACAAAGGATGACTATGGTCTCATCAGACTGGTGACAGAGGATCCAGAAACTTCAAGAAATGCCTTGAAAAGAAAGGGTTTCAAAGTTGAGATCTCTGAAATTCTGGTTTTAAAGGTAAAAGACAAGCCTGGAGAGCTTGGAAAGCTTGCAAGAAGACTTGCAGACTCTAAGATAAACATAGAGAGCATCTATCTGTTATCGAGGGAAGGTGGAGAAACCCAAATTGCAATGTGTGTGAATGATTATGGAAAAGCAAGAAAGGTTTTGGAGAAGCACTTGTAAGCCTCTTGAGATCAAATATGAAGTTCATAGATATAACAAAGCAAGATCTAAAACTGATTAAGATGGCAAAGGATTTGATCAGAGAGAGAAAATCAAGATTATCGAGTGTTGCAGCAGTTCTTAAAACTAAAAAAGATAAGATTTTTTCTGGTGTAAATATTGAGATAGAATGTTCTGCTCCATGTTCAATTTGTGCTGAATATGCGGCTATAGGAACGATGGTTTCCGAAGGTGAAAAAGAAATTGACACCATTGTGGCAGTTTCATATTGGAAGAATAAATACTCTATTTTGCCACCATGTGGAAAATGCAGGCAATTTATAAGTGAATTTGGAAATCCCTATGTGATCGTTGAAGTAGAGAAAAAATTGAAGAAGGTGAAATTGAGCGAATTGAATCCTTTGCCTGTGGTCTCTGATTAAGTACCTCCTGAAGGGGCATCTACGGTTTCTCCCTCAACCCTCTTCCATTTTTATGGTTCACATTAGTGGTTCAACTAAGGGAGCAGTGGTATTGCGAGCAGATGGGCATGTGCCTGAGCCAGATGAAGTAATGGTGAAAATTAGTAAGAAATATTATATAATTTTATCAGAAAAAAAACGATAAAACTCTTTGCCTTAACAATCCATCATTTTTAATAAATAATGAAAAAGAAAATTCTACTAATTTACAAGATTTAACAGAGCTCTATCCCATTGTTTCCCAAAGCCATAGTGGATAATTTTGGTAACCCCCATATGGGCTATAAAGTAATGTCCAGTAAGTTTTTGCCAAATCTTTGAACTCAGAACTTTTTTTATAACATTTGTCATAATTGTTTACTTGTTGACCTTCTAGAGTACACCAAGTACCAGTTTCCCATATTATGTCACCCCACCCACCTATATGTTCAGGAACTTTTTCTATATTAATATTTGGGTAAAAAGGTAAACTCTGTGAAGAATGTTCGGGGTAAGGCCATGGTTTGTCT
>JBHIDS010000219.1:0-2973 GCA_046760205.1 Candidatus Methanofastidiosia archaeon | reverse complement strand
GAGGAAATATCAGCTGTTGATGTGTGGAATACATGAATTATGTCCCAAAGCAGCAGATAGGACAAATTGGACTCTCAATAGGAATTCTGCTTTTGTAATATGAATAATTGAAAAAAATTTAGAGATTTATCAATTTCAAATCTCTTTTCATAGTTTTAATTTTTTGAGTTACGGCTAAAATCCTTTTCGGTTGCAATTGTGCATCCTAAAAAAGCATCAAAACCCTTATAAGTTTTAATTTTAAGTGAAGACATGTTTCACACCGCCTCTTTTGATGATATCAAGAAAGGAGAAACCACAGACATTTACTTTAGAAGAACTAAGGAAATTCTCAAGGCTAAGAGAATAAAGAAAAATGTGGTGGCAGAGTTCACAGCCTCCTCTCTTCCAAAAGAATATAAATGGGGAATTCTTGCAGGCATTGAAGAGGTCTCAGAGCTTTTGAGAGGCTTTCCTTTGAATGTTTACTCTATGCCTGAGGGTTCTATCTTTTTCAGGGGAGAGCCTGTTTTGAGAATAGAAGGGGAGTACTCTATTTTCTGTGAGCTTGAAACCCCAATCCTTGGCTTGATATGCCAGGCTTCAGGCATTGCAACTAAGGCTGCAAGGCTTTCTAAGCTCACAAGAAAACCCATCTTGAGCTTTGGAATAAGGAGAATGCATCCAGCAATCGCCCCAATGATAGATAGGGTTGCATACCTTGGGGGAATGGATGGTTTCTCTGGCATAGGTGCTCAAAAGCTCATAGGAAAAAAAGCCTCTGGAACGATGCCTCATGCCTTGATAATCACAGTTGGAGAGCTGAAAAGAGCTCTAGAGTACTTTGATGAGATAGTTCCAAAAGACGTTCCACGAATTGCTTTGGTGGATACCTACAAGGATGAAAAGTTTGCAGCCTTAGAAGCCTCTAAAACCCTTAAAAATCTGTACGCTGTGCGCCTCGACACCCCATCCAACAGAAGGGGAAGCATGAGAAGCTTGGTGGACGAGGTGAGATGGGAGCTTGACATTCGAGGGTTTGAAAACGTTAAGATTTTCATCTCTGGGGGTATCGATGAGGAAGAGCTTTTGGAGTTGGAAAATGCGGATGCCTTTGGAATTGGTACTTCAATATCAAATGCCAAGACCATAGACTTTGCCATGGATATCGTGGAGATTGAGGGAAAACCTGCTGCCAAGAGAGGAAAGTTGGGTGGCAAGAAAGAGGTTTTCAGATGTTCGAATTGCATGACTTCAAAGCTTACATACAGAAAGGAAAGAGAAATCTGCAAAAATTGTGGGAATGAGATGCAGAAAATTTTAAAACCTTTAATTGAAAATGGAAATATTGTGGGAGAGCTTCCTCGAATAGAAGAAATAAAAAGTTATGTTTTGAAGCAGCTCGAGAAAGTCCAAATCTAATTCAGCCTAAGGTAACCTATATAAGAGAAAATCTAAAGAAAAAACATGGAAATCAGAAAGCTCCAGTTAACAGGTGGCGGAACTTACATCCTCTCTCTGCCCAAGCGCTGGGTAGAAAAGTATGGGTACAAGAAGGGAGACGGTTTCACACTCATAGAACAAGAAAATGGGTTGTTTTTGACCTCAAACTTCAACGAAAAGAGAGAACTCAAGTGCGAGGTAGAGGTCAGTGGGGATATAGGCTTGGAGATAATCACAAGGTACATGTATGGTTACAACTCTCTTCAAATAAAAGGAAATCTTACCAGAAGACTCAGAGGAGAGATAAAGAAAACCATAAATCTTCTCGTCGGTTATGAAATCATAGATGAGAGGGAAAATGAAATCTTGATTCAGGATTTACTCGATCCTTCAGAGCTCTCTGTGAAGAGTGCCATGAAGAGGGAGCATTTTCTGGCCTCGACCATGCATAGAGACGCCATAAAAGCCTTGTGTGAGAGAGACTTAGAGCTTGCAAAAGATGTTATCCTCCGAGACTTGGAAGTGGACAAGCTCTACTATCTCGTTGTGAGACAGCTGAGAACTGCAACGATGAATGTTTCGTTTGCAGAGAGGGTGAAGGTGAATCCCTTAGAGTGCCTCGATTACAGGATAATAGCAAAGAACATAGAGGAAATTGGAGATGCAGCAGAGAGTATAGCAAAGAGTATTTTGGAGCTTTCAGAAGTTTCAGAAGATATAGTAGGTGAGATAAGAGGGTTTTCAGAGGTTGCTCACTCAACACACCACAAAGCCATACAGGCTCTTTACAGAAATGATGTGAAAGAGGCATACAAAATCGTAAGGGAGAAGGGAATCCTTGATGAGATGAAGAGAAAGTTGGACCAGATGATATTCTCTCAAAACGCCAAGAGTGTCATCCTCTTAAAAAACATCTCAGACAACGTTGGTACAATCTTTCAGAAAGGGATAGACATTGCATATTTTGTGATAAAGCCCCAGTAACGACGTTGGGTTAAGTCTTTATGTACACAAAACGAAAAACTTATAAAGGGAACTTGAGAGAAGTGTAGCACAGGTAAGGAGGTATATAGATGAAAAAGGCAATGAGCATGTTCGTTGAGGCTATTAAAATGGAGGTGATTTTATGAAAAAGGTGTTTGCTTGTCTACTGTTTGTACTATTCTTTTTTTCAATGACAAACTTTGGAACTGTTTTTTCAGAGGAACCAGAGAAAAAAAAGATTTTGATTTACCTTATCAGCCCAATAGACTTATACGATGATTTTGAGCATTTGGTCCCAATTCTAGAGAATGCTGGATACGAGGTAGTATGGAAAACATCAAAGGGATACCTTTTAGAAAATGATCCAGAGCAATTTTTAGCAATTTTTGTGGTTTTGCCTTCAAAGGGATTCAAAGAGGGAGAGATCGATGTTCTTGTTGACTATGTGAAGAAGGGCGGAAACTTGGTTGGATTTGGAGATAACCCAAATTTCAATCCAGAATGGCAAGATCCTTTCAATAAACTTTTCAGAAAATTTGGCATTGAGGCTTCAAAAGTATATCCAAT